>JANNEJ010000601.1:0-2725 GCA_031378585.1 Acidobacteriota bacterium
AACGGCGCACCCCGGACCTTCCGACCTCCTCCTCGTCGTGGAGGTCGCCCAGTCGTCCATCGCGTACGACCGTGTCACCAAGGCCGCGCTCTACGCGCGCCTGGGCGTGGTCGAGTACTGGCTCGTCGACCTGAACACCGACGCCATCACGCGTTATCTCGAACCGGTGGACGGCATCTATCGTCGTGTCGCGATCGTGCCGACCAACGAGCCGTTCGCACCCAAGCTGCTGCCCGAGTGCGTTGTGACCACCCGCGACATCCTCGGCTGACCCAGGCGGCGCGCGCGCAGCAGCTCTCTAGGGCGCGACGAACTTTGCCATCATCGCAGTGCACATACTGCGCGAGGACGTCGCGTCGCTCGTCGCAAGATCTTGCATCACGCCTGGCGCCCCTGCGAAAAGAGGCCCCGATCCTCTCAGCGCCGGGCTGGCACGGCATCCGCAACGGCTTTCGGTAGAATGGCAGGTGAGGCATGCCGATGGCTGTGGAAGTCACCCGACGACGTTTCACTGCGGACGAATACCAGGAGATGGGGCGAGCCGGTATCCTGCGCGAGGGCGATCGCGTCGAGCTCATCGACGGCGAGGTGCTGGCGATGAGCCCGATTGGCGCGCCGCACGTCGGCACCCTCAACCGGATCACCAAGCTGTTCTTTCAGCTTGCTGGTGACACGGCGACGGTGCAGGTGGGTGGAGCCATTCGGCTCGATCCGTACTCCGAGCCTCAGCCCGATCTGATGCTGCTCAAGGCGCGTGCCGATTTCTATGTGTCAGCGCTGCCGGGGCCGGCCGACGTCCTCCTCGCCATCGAAGTGGCCCAGTCGTCGCTCGCCTACGACCGCAACGTGAAGGCGGCTCTGTACGCGCGGCGCAGCATCCCCGAATACTGGATCGTGGATCTGAACGGCGGCGAGGTCATTTGCCACACCGAGCCCGTGGATGGCCGCTATCGTCGCGTGGCCGCGGTGCCGCACGACCACGAATTCGCCCCAGGGCTATTGCCCGGCTGCGTCGTCACGCCGCGCGACCTCCTCGGCTGACCGAGGCGGCCCTGCGCGCCACATCGCCAGGGCGCGACGGACTTGCCATCATCGCAGCGCACATCCTGCGCGAGGACGTCGCGTCGCTCGTCGCAAGATCTTGCATCACGCCTGGTGCCCCGGCGAAAAGAGGGTCTTCAGGAAATCGAGTGGGTGATCCGTGGACCCCTCGGAGGTCTGGCTCGATCACGCGGCGCAACAGCGAAACGGGCACATCTCGCCCAGAACGCGAGATTCCCACACTCCCACAGCCGATCCTTCGTGTGTGCGGCAGAAGAGCCAGACGGGTCCGAACGGCACGTGACCGCCCGCCCATCACGCGGTCGTCGAGCCGCGGTGGTTCGGGTGACGTCTCCACCGCAGTTGTCGCGTCGCTCGAGTGGGCCTGCGAGCATGGTGGCGAGTGTTGAGGTCACGCGAGACGCGACAACACGCCAACAGGCATCTCGAGATGCCGCCCGTTCACGTGTAGCGGGACTGTTCGCGGCGCGCGGCAGCGATCGACGAGTTCAAGGCCGGCTGCGCGAAAGAATCTTCGCGCCGCCTTCGATTTCTATTGACAGGTTCTGGAGGGCCACCCCGAAAGAATCGCAACGCTCATCAGGCATGGCGCTGGTGGCCGCGCGTGGCCTGCCTCGCCGGCGAACGAGCACCGCGCCACCGCCGGAGATGGATCCCGCGTCGTTCGCCTCACCAGCGCCATTCTCGGACGGCAAAAACTGCCACGCTACGATGGGAAATGACCCCTGCATCTCCTGGCGAATCCCCTGTCGACCACATCTCGCCACACGCGCTCGTGCTCGCTCGCCGAGCCGAAACAGACGACCTCGGCGAGACGATTGCGGCACTGGCTCGGCGCCTTCACGCCGCCACCTACGAACTACTCGTGCTGCTGCGCGAGTTCGACGCCAGAAGCGGCTGGAACAACGGCTGCCTGTCGTGCGCGCACTGGTTACACTCCACCCCAACGCGCACACCACGCGCGTCGGGAACCCCGGCCTGGCGTACGGGTATCGACCTCGGCGCCGCGCGCGAGAAGGTGCGCGTAGCCAAAGCCCTGCCGGCCCTTCCGCGGATCAGCATGGCCATGCAGCACGGGCAGGTCTCGTACGCCAAGGTCCGCGCGCTCACCCGCGTCGCCACCCCTGAGAATGAGCGATCGCTCCTCGACCTGGCCCTGGCCGGCAACTGCGCGCACGTCGAACGCTTCGTGCGGGCATGGCGACGCGTCGACCGCGCGCAGGCGGCGCGAGAAGGCGAGACGAAGCATGTGCATCGTCAACTCTCCACCTGGGTGGACGACGACGGCATGGTCGTGATTCGTGGACGGCTCACGCCCGAAGTGGGCGCGGTCGTGCAGCGCGCGCTCGAAGCCGCGGCCGACCGGTTGTCCCGCGAAACGAGCGGAGCGGTGACCGGCGACGCGATGGCGGAGGACCTGACGCCCGCTCAGCGTCGGGCCGACGCCCTGGCGCTACTCGCCGAGTCAGCCCTGGCCGCCAACTTCGATGGCGGCACCGCGGGCGACCGCTATCAAGTGGTGCTGCACGTGAATGCCGACGACGCGACTGACGCCCGGGCAGAATCGTCGACCCCAGGCGCGAGCCCCGCGGCAATGGACGGTGCCATCGAGGTGGACCACGGCGCGTTGGGCGAATTCAATCGGTCGTTGCAACATCTCCAC
>JANNEJ010000642.1:0-1539 GCA_031378585.1 Acidobacteriota bacterium
ATCGTCGCCGTCGCCCGGTCGCTGGCGGCCGTGCCGCGCGCCCGTCTGCTGCTCGGCGAGTGTCAGGCGCCGCTCATCGTGAGCCTCGTGGCCGCGCTGGACGACTGCACCGAGATGCGCCAGGGCATCGATGCCACGCTCAACGACGAGCCGCCGCTGCTCGCCCGCGACGGCGGCGCCATTCGCGACGGCGTCGACGCCGAGCTCGACGACCTGCGGCGCATCAGCCGCTCGGGCAAGCAGATCATTGCCGAGCTCGAGGCGGCCGAACGCGCGCGCACCGGGAGCGCATCGCTCAAGGTGCGCTTCAACCGTGTGTTCGGCTACTACATCGAGATCTCGAAGTCGAACCTGCACGCGGTGCCCGGCGACTACATCCGTAAGCAGACCATTGCCGGCGGCGAGCGCTTCGTCACGCCGGCCCTCAAGTTGCACGAAGAGAAGGTACTCGGCGCCGACGAGCGCAGCACGGAACGCGAACTCGAGCTGGTCGAGACGCTGCGCGCCCGCGTGTCCGCTGAATCAGCCCGCGTGCTCGACACGGCGCGCGCCGTCGCCGGACTCGACGTGCTGGCCGGCCTGGCCGAGACGGCCGCGGTCGGCAACTTCACCAAGCCCTATGTGCACGACGGCGACGAGCTGGTCGCGACCGACGTGCGCCACCCGGTCGTCGAGCGGCTCGCCGGCGGCACCTTCGTGCCCAACGACGTCACGCTTAACGGCACGACGCAGCAACTCGTGGTGCTGACCGGCCCGAACATGGGCGGCAAGTCCACCTACCTGCGCCAGGTAGCGCTGCTGTCGCTCATGGCGCAGGCGGGCTCGTTCGTGCCGGCGCGCGAGGCGAAGCTGGGCCTGGTCGATCGCATCTACGCGCGAGTCGGCGCGTCGGACAACATCGCGCGCGGCCAGTCGACCTTCATGGTCGAGATGCAGGAGACCGCGCATATCCTGAACGGCGCCACCTCGAAGAGCCTGGTGGTGCTCGACGAAGTGGGCCGAGGCACGGCGACGTTTGACGGGTTGAGCATCGCCTGGGCGGTGGCCGAACACCTGGCCACCAACCTGCGCGCGCGTCCCAAGACGCTCTTTGCCACGCATTACCACGAGCTCACGGATCTGGCTGACGGCGTGCCCGGGGTCGTGAATGCGCACGTGGCGGTGCAGGAGTGGAAGGACGACATCGTCTTCCTGCACAAGATCCTGCCGGGACGCTCCGACCGCAGCTACGGCATCCACGTCGCGCGTCTGGCGGGACTGCCGCCGCCGGTCCTGGCGCGCGCCAAGGAGATCCTCGTGGCCCTCGAGCGCGACGAGTTGTCGCGTGGCGGCCGGCCAGCCATCAGCGGCACCCCCGCCGCGGCGCAGCAGCAACTCGGGCTCTTTCAGGCTCCGCAGATTGACGACGTGCTGCGCGACAAACTGCGCGCCGTCGACATCGACCAGACCACCCCGCTCGAGGCGCTGCGCCTGCTGGCGCAGTTCAAGCGCGAAGCGGAAGGCTAGCCCAGCCATTCGCGCCGTGTCGGAGTCTAGCCG
>JANNEJ010000672.1:0-3629 GCA_031378585.1 Acidobacteriota bacterium
AGACGAAGAAGTCTTCGAAGATCACGCGGCGTTGTGCCAGGGTGGCGGACGCGTTCAAGGCGTCGACCGAGGTGTCGGGGTCGGGAAAGTGCACCTGCCGCAAGGCCGTGCGGCGATCGGGCCACTGCTCGCGCGCCAGCACGGGCAGCGGCAGCAGCTCCGGGAGCGGGTCGACCAGCAGCTCGAGCGCGCGGAACACGAGGCTGCGGTGCATGTTGGGGGTCACGCTCCCCGTCCGCTCGTAGATGGGCACGATCCGGCCCGTGTGCAGCGGCTCGCCGTCGCCGTCGTCCTGCACGACTTCGAACTCAGGTGACGTGAGCTGCAGGCCACGCGTGCCCCAGTATTCGGTCCGGCCGTACAACACGACGCGCTGATGGGGTTTGAGGGCGTCTTTCAGATATTTCTGGTTCGGCCAGACCGCCTTCACCTGGCCAGTGTCGTCCTGGATGAGCGCAGTGAAGAGCGAGAACCCCGCCCGGCGCGTGGACGAGAGCCCGCAGTGCAGGACCTCGCCCATGATGGCCGCGGGATTGCCCGGTCGCAACGAGGCAATGGGCTGCAGGCGGCTGCGGTCTTCGTAGCGTCGGGGAAAGCGGAACAGCAGGTCCTCGACCGTGTGGAGTCCGGCCTTCTGAAGATCTGCCGCTTTGCGGGGGCCGACGCCTTTCAGGAACTGTAGGGGCGTCTGCAGGGGATCGTCGGTCACCCCTGTGACCTTACTGAATCACGGTGGCCTGGCCGGTGCTCACGTCGATCCGCTCGATCTCGGAGGGCAAGTCGAACGCCTCTTCCATGCGAATACCGGCGGGGTTGGTCGTCGACCGCGTGTAGTACGCCAGCAACTCATGGATGAAGACCGGCGGCACGGGGATGCCGTCGACCGTGGCTGTCTCGAGAGCGAACCGGCCCTTGCCGTCGGCGGTCGACAGTGTGCCCGTCACCGACACCGGCAGCTTGCCCCGCAGATAGGCCGTCGGATCGAACCATCCGCCCGAGCTCTTCTTGCGCACGCCGTCGAGGTCCGCGGTGACGAGGGTGGCAATGCGGCCGGCGGCCACGAACTGCACGGTCGGCTCGGTGATGCCGGCCGGCAGCCACGTCTGGGCACGATACTTCAGGTACGCGTTCATCTCGGACTGCGAGAACACAGTACGCCGACGCGCGGACGCTTTGGCGGCCACCGACATCACGGCTTCCAGCTTGGTCTGCGCGACGTCAGCCTGGGCCTGGGGCGATTGTGCGCCGACGGCCACCGCGGTCGTTGCGGCCGCGACCATTCCCGCCACGATCCATATACGCATTGGCATTCACCCGCTGAAGGCGCCGCGACGCGGGCGCGACGCTCCTGCCATTGTAGCGCGGACTCTGGGGTATGGAGCCCCGCCTACTGGCGGCGCAACGGCCGCTGCGGCCGGGCGTTCTGGCGGGCGCGCAGCATCAGCTCGAGCTTGCGGCGCTCGATCTGATCCTCGAACACGCGGAAGCGGGCCTGCTGGCGCGCGTCGAGCAACGCGTCCAGCTCGCCGTAGGCCTTGCGGCTCTCGGCCGCACTGCGCGATTCCAACTCCTGCAGGGCCGTGAGCCGTTCCCGGATGGCGGCTTCGCTGGCCTGCGTCGCGGCTCGGGGCGCCGTCATACGCGCCAGTTCGGCCAGCAGCGCCGCTCGGGCGGCCAGGTGCCGTCGCCGAGTGTCTTGCAGGGCCCGAAGGTGCGTGAGGAACGGCGGATACTGCGTGTCGGACAAGCCCAGCGACTGCTGCGCCTCCATCACGAGGTATGCATCGAAGAGCCGCTGGATCTCACCGGGACGCAGGTCGGCGGCGTCGGGGGCGGGCATGGCAGTCTGCGCTCCTGACGGATGCGAGCAGACCAGGACCACGGCCAGCGCCGCGAGGCCGCGCGCCAGAGCAGGCGACGGGCGGAGCAGTGCATTCATGACGTTGGCCGTTCCACGGCCGCTTGAAGAAGGACACCGAGCGCCTGTTGTTCGTCCGGGGAGAGCGACTGTGCCGCCACTCCGAGATCGGGGAGCACCGAGAGTCCCAGCGCGTCCCACTCGCCACCGGGCATGGTGGCCGCCAGGTCGACCATGAGTTCGAGCGCGCCGTCATGGTCGGTGACGGCGTCGAAGCCGGCGCCGACAAGCGCCGTATCGTCGGTCGCCATGCTCGCCTCGGCCAAAGGTGGAGCGCCCGGCGTGGTGGGCACGCGGTCAACCGCACTGGCGAGAGCCACCACCACCATGGCCACGCCGGCCAGCGGCACCACGATGTCCCATCGCAGCCAGGCCCACCAGCCGGCCTGAAGGTCGGCGTGTGGCTCGTCACCGATGGCCGCACCCACGCGCGCGTTCACGTGCGTCCAGAAAAGCGGCGACGGCTCAGGCACGTCGGCGGCGCTCCGAGTGGCGGCGAGCGCCGCGTGCATCTCCGCCAAGGTGGCGTGGCACTGCGGGCACGTGGCGACGTGCGCCGCGGCGTCGCTTGCAGCGCAACCGTCGAGCGCGTCGATGAACTCTTCGGGACGCAGGCAGGGCCTCATAGCTCGGGCCCCAGGCGCTTGCGCAGGTTAGCGAGCGCATGAAACACGTTGGCCTTGACCGCGCCCACGCTCGTGCCGACGATTTCGGCGACTTCCTGATGCGAGAGTTCGTGGTAGGTGCGCAGAATGAGGGCGGCGCGTTGGCGAGGCGGCAGCGCCGCCACGGCCTGGCGCACCAGCGCCTGGCGCTCCGCCACGAGGAGCGACTGTCCCGGTGCCGGTTCCCGCGTGTCGGCCACCGTGTCGAAGTCGATGCTCTCGGCGCGCGGCGTCTTGAGGCTCACTTTGTTGAGGCTGACATTCACCGCGATGCGATGCACCCAGGTGGAAAAGCGCGCCTGCCCACGGAAGCTCGCGAGCGCCTTCCACGCGCGCACGAACGTGTCTTGGGTGAGGTCGGCCGCGTCTTCGTGGTTGTTCACGAACCGGTAGCACACCTGATACACCGCCCGGCGATGACGGGTGACCAGCACATCGAAGGCCTCGGTGGCGCCGGAGAGCGACGCCTCGACCAAGGCGTCGTCGGGCATCGTGGCGTCGACGGTGACTCGGCGCGGCGCATTGGCCGTCATCGTCGGCGTGGACGGCGCGGCCAGCGGCCAGAACACGGTGGTGGCATCAGAGCGCATGACACGGGGCCTCCATGACTTCGACCGTGGCTTCCGCCCAAAGGTTACGTCCGCCCGGCCAGGAACGCGTGCAGTTGCGCCAACGTCGGGCATGCCGCACGGGCGCCGAGGGCGCGGCACTTGAGGGCGGCCACGGCGTTGGCCCACCGCAACACCTCCTCGAGCTCGGCCGCGTCTCTCCCGTAGAGCCAGCCGGCGATGAAGCCTGACCGAAACACGTCGCCGGCCCCGGTGGAGTCCACGACCGGCAGACGGAACGCCGGGGTCGCAATCTCACGCCCGGCGGCCAGGCACAGGCTCCCCTCGTCCCCGAGTGTCACGCACACGACCGGCGCCCCCGTGTCCCGCTGCAGGCGTGCCAGCGCCTCGCCAAGCGACGCTGCTCCGGTGTACTCCGCAGGGAAGCCTTCGGCGGCGATGATGACGTCGATGTGGCGCAGCAGTTCGTCGATGCCG
>JANNEJ010000678.1:0-4932 GCA_031378585.1 Acidobacteriota bacterium
AGAAACGTGACGCGCGTGCCGTCGGGCGAGAGCGCCACGTCCGACACGTCGTCACCCACCGGCACCCGCTCGGGCGAGCCGCCGCTGACTGCAACGCGAAACAGGTGGCCGCGATGCACGACCAGCAGCGCACCACCTGGCGTCCAGAGCAGTTCGCTGGCTCCAGGGCGGGCCCGCGCCGCCGCGCGCGCCCCCAGCGCCGCGGTGTCCTCGCCTTGCGGGGGCGCCGGCGCTGGGTCCACACGCTGGAGGTCGGTGACGCGCCGAAGTCCCGTTCCGTCGGCGTCCGCAATCCAGACGTCGCGGTAGGGCCAGCCACTGTCGTTCCACAAGAAGGCCACGCGCGCGCTGTCTGGCGACCACGTGACACTGGACGGCGCGGTGCCGATGAGACTCGGCAACGACGCCACGCGTTCAACCGTCAGCGTCGTTGAGGAGACGGATTGACTCGAGACGGTGGCCGGCCGCGCGAGGCTGCCGAGAGCCGCCAGAGTGACAAGGATGAAGACACGGAACATGCGCCCTCACGATAATCCGGAAGCCGCTGCGGCGTCGCGTGCGGACGAGCCAGGTGCATTGGCTCAGGGCTGGCCCCTCGGGTAGACTGGCCGCTCATGCGCCTCTCATGCAGTGGCCTGCTCGCCGGCGTGGTGCTGGCGTCGGCCTGTCTCGCGTCGCCGGCATCGGCCGACCCGCTCGACGATCTCGCCCGCGACTTCTGGACGTGGCGCGCGGTCACGCAGCCCTCCTCGGGCGACGACATCCCCCGCATCGACCGGCCCGCCGGCTGGCTGCCCGACTGGTCGCCGGCCGCCGTGGCCGCACGGCGGGCCACGCTGTCGGGCCTGTCGGCCCGCCACGCGGGCATTGACCCGTCGGCTTGGCCCATCGCGCGTCAGGTGGACTATCGACTGATCGGCTCCGCCCTCGCGCGTGTGCGCTGGGAACTCGACGGCGCGCCCGCGTGGCGGCGTGACCCGGCCTTCTACATTCAACAGGCGCTCGGTCCGGTGTTCGACGTGTTGCTGCCCGTGCCTCCTGTGACCGGCCCGCGCGCGGACCTCGTGCTCACCCGCCTTGGCAACGTCGGGCGAATCGTCGAACAGGCCAAGACCAATCTCGACGACCCGCGCGCACCGTTTGCGCGGCTGGCCATCGACACGCTGTCGGATATCGACACGCGGCTGGCTACGCTGGCGCGCGAACTCGACGCCGCCGTGCCGAGCCACCGGGGTCGCTTCGCCGCGCCAGCCACCGCCGCGGCAGCCGCGCTCATCGACCTGCGCGGGTGGCTCGCAGCGCGGGTGCCCGCCATGCGCACCGACACCGCGGTGGGCCGCGAGGCCTACGTGCGGTTCCTGCGCGAGGTGGCGCTCGTGCCGTATTCGCCAGACGAGATCGTGGCCATGGGCCGGCAGGAATGGGAACGCGCCGTGGCGTTCGAGGCCCTGGAACATGGACGGAACAGGGCGCTGCCCCAGATGCCCCTCTTCCCCAGTGCGCAAGCGCAGGTGACGACCGAGGCGTTCCAGGAGCAGGCCATCCGGTTGTTCCTCGAGCGCGAGGGGCTGCTGACCGTGCCCGCATGGACGGCGCACTACCTGAACCAGTTGCTGCCGCCGTACCTGGCGCCGCTCGCGTTTCTGGGCGTGACCGACGATCTCACGGGTCCCACGCGCTTGAAAGAGAACGCGGTGAGCTACATCCGGGAGCCGCGACCTGACCTGCCGTACTTCTATCTGTCGATGGCGCGCGATCCGCGGCCCATCATCGTGCACGAGGGCGTGCCCGGACACTACCTGCAGATGGCGATCGCGTGGGCCCACGAGAACCCGATTCGCCGGCACTACTACGACTCGGGCGCCAACGAGGGCATCGGGTTCTACGCCGAAGAGATGATGCTGCAGGCGGGCTTGTGGCACGAGAGCCCGCGGTCGCGCGAGATCATCTACAACTTCGCGCGCCTGCGCGCGCTGCGCGTCGAGGTGGACGTGACGCTCGCGACCGGCGCCTTCACCATTCCGCAGGCCGCCGAGTATCTCGAGAAGACCGTGCCAATGGACCGCGCCACGGCGCTTGAAGAAGCGGCGTCGTTTGCCGCGGGCCCGGGCCAGGCGATTACCTACCAGATTGGCAAGTTGCAAATCACGAGCCTGCTGGCCGATGCGCGACGGGCGCAGGGCAACCGCTTCTCGCTGCGCGCATTTCACGACATCGTCTGGAAGAACGGCAACGTGCCGCTGGCCCTGCTGCGGTGGGAACTGCTTGGCGACCGGCGCGACGTCGATCGGTTGACCGCCCTGCCCTACTAGAGCGCCCTAGCCCCTAGCCTCGCGGCACTCACAGGCAGCGCTTATGACCACCTACCGCATCGCGCTCGCAAACCTGCCCTTCCCGGCCTCGCCGGCCGAGTCGGTGACGCTCGCCGTCGACGCGATTGCGCAGGCTGGGGCGCAGCGGGCCGAGATCATCTGCTTCCCCGAAAGCTACGTGCCGGGGTACCGTGCGCCCGGCAGGGAGATGCCGCCGGCCGACGCGGCGTTCCTCGAACGGGCCTGGTCCGCGGTAGCCGCCGCGGCCGCCAGGGCCGACATCGCGGTGGCTCTCGGCACCGAGCGATTCGTCAACGGCGCGCTGCGTATCACCACGCTCGTGGTGCATCGCGACGGCACGATCGCAGGCTGGCAGGACAAAGTGCAGCTCGACCCGTCAGAGGAACCGATGTTCGTGCCCGGTGACGAACGCCGCGTGTTCCAGACCGGCGCGCTCACCTTCGGTCTCGCGATCTGTCACGAAGGATGGCGATACCCGGAAACGGTGCGCTGGGCAGCCAGGCGCGGCGCGCAGGTGGTCTTCCTGCCGCACTTCCACGAGGCCGGACCCGGCAGTTATCGTCCGACCACGTTTGCCGATCCGGCCAACACCTTTCACGAGAAGGCCATCCTGTGCCGCGCGGCCGAGAACACCTGCTGGATTGCCGCCGTGAACTACGCCGGCGAGGGATCGCCCACGACGTCGGCCTTCGTGCGCCCCGACGGCACGCTGCACAGCTATCAGCCCTATGGACAGCCGGGCCTGCTCATCGCGGAGCTTGACCTCGATCTCGCCACCGGCCTGCTCGCCTCGCGCTGCCACACCAACGGAGCCTAGAACGCAAAAGGGCCGGCCCCGAGTGGGACCGGCCCTTCTGCATGAGATCCACGAGTGCCGCTCCTTCGGAGCGGCGCACCGGCCTAGGGCAGCGCCATCACATTGTAGCCGCCGCTGACCGGCAGCACGATGTACTGCTTGCCCATGTGCATGTAGGTCATCAGGCCGTACCCGCCGAGCCGCGGCGTCACCACCGAGCCCACACGCTTGCCGGTCTTCTTGTCGATGGCAAACAGGCTGGGCTTGTTGTCAGCCGTCTGACCCGAGGCGAAGAGCAGCGTCGGGCTCGCAGCCAGGGCGGGAGAGCCGCGACGGCCCCAGTTCGTGTCGACCTGCACGCCCTTGAGCAGCGGGTTCGCCCTGAAGGAGTCCTGCTGGCTCTGCGCCATGTCGCCGTTGGGAATCATCCACAGATGATCGCCGGTGTTCATGTCGATAGCCGTGATGCGGGCGACCGGCCCCTTGAAGATGTCCGGAATGCCGGCCAGCGGATCGCTGGCCATCTGCGGCTCGGGCCGCGTCGGTTCGTGCGTGCTGATCCACTGGGCCAGCGTCTTGCCGGTCATCTGCGGCGTGTCGCGATGCGCCGCCGGCTCCAGGGTGGTCGGCGAGCAGCCGCTCGCCGACGCGACGAAGATGATGCCAGTCGCCGGGTCGGCCGCTGGCGGTCCGGTGATGTTGGCACCACCGCCGCCGCCGGGGCAGATGTTGGCCGCTTTGCGACCCTCGGCATTGCCTTCATGCACGGGAGGCGCAAAGAGCGGGTCCAGCAGATCGAGCTTCTTCGCGCGTTCGAGCGCGAGTCGCCGCACCTCGGGCGTGTAATCGATCAGGTGCGCCTCGGTGCGGCCCTGTAGGTCGAACGCCGCCGGCCTGGTCACGAACCGCTGCGTCTTGGCCAACGTCTCGCCCGGCACCTTGGATGCCGGCACGGCCCGTTCCTCCATCGGCCAGATCGGTTCGCCCGTCAGGCGGTTGAAGGAATACACCCACGACTGCTTGGTGATCTGGAAGACGCCCGGGATGCGCCGGCCGCCCACGTTCACGTCGAGCAGCACGGGCGCAGTCGGCGTGTCGTAGTTCCAGATGTCGTGTTTCACAAACTGCTGGTGCCAGACACGTTTGCCGGTTTTCACGTCGAGCGCGAGCAGGCTCGTGCCGTACAGGTTGTCGCCCGGCCGGAAGCCGCCGAAGTAGTCGATGGTGGCGCTGTTGGTCGGAATGTAGACGATGCCGCGCGCCGCGTCGGCCGACATCGGCGCCCACGATGACACGTCGCCGCTCCACCGCCACGCGTCGTTCTCCCACGTGTCGTGGCCGAACTCACCCGGACGGGGAATCACGTGGAACTTCCACATGAACTTGCCGGTCTTCATGTCGTAGGCCAGGATGTCGCCGGGCACGTTCTCGACACGCGTCTGGTTGTAGCCCTGCTCGGCCGAGTTGCCCACGATGAGCACGTCGTTCACGATGATGGGCGGCGACGAGCTGGTGATGTAGCCGAGCGACAACGGGATCCCCTTGGCGGCGTCGTACTTCAGCTCGGCCTGCTTCCAGGGGCCCCAGTCGGCGATGACGTCCTTGAGCAGGTCGATCGAACCGGTCTTCGGGAAACCCGCCACGGGCACGCCGGTGCCCCAGCCTTCAATGCGCTTGCCGGTCTTGGCGTCGAGCGCGTGCAGAAAGAAGCCGGGCGTCACGACGATGACCGCGTCGCGGCCGTTGATCTTCGCGTAGGTCACGCCCTTGCCGTGATTCGACCGCATCGAGTACTCGTGACGC
>JANNEJ010000680.1:0-2134 GCA_031378585.1 Acidobacteriota bacterium
GAGCGCCTGGCGCGTCAGCGTTCGATCGAGCTGCCCAAGGGCGACATCTTCTCTGAGACCTCGGCCAAGCCCGTCAAGGGCAAGGGCGGCTCGGCCAAGAAGGCCCCTGAGCCACCGAAGCCATCGGGTCCGCCACTGCCCGCGCCCCGCTTGATTCGTACGATCAAGCCGCCGGCCGCGGCCCCCGAGGCCGTCGAGGCTGAGCACGCCGCCGATCATCACATCGCCGCGACGCCGCACGCCGACGTCGAGCCGGCACACGTCGAGCACGCGCACCAGGCGCAGGCCGAACCGCACGCCGAAGCGCATGCCGAACCGGGCGTCGAACTCGAAGACGTCCACGTTGCGGCCCCGGTGGCCGAGCCCGAGCCGGCCGAGGCGGCGTCCGCTCCGTCAGTGTCAGACGTCGTGGAGGTCGAGGCGGCCGCTGAGGCCGCCGTACCGCGCCCAGCAACGCCGCCGCCGGCCAGGCCCCCAGTGGCACCGGGTCGGGTCGTGCCCTCGAGCCTTCGCCTCCGGATTGAAGAACCAGGGCAGGCCGTGCCACACGCGCGCCCGGTCACGCCCGTACGGCGCCCACCCGTCCAGCAGCCTGCCAGGATCGTGGCGCCACCGGCGCCGCCGCGTCCTGGTCAGCCGCCCATCGCGGGCATGCGTCCGCCGGTCGGCCCGCGCTCGTCGTATCCTCCGGGCTCGCCGCGGCCCTACGGGGCGACGCCGTCGAGCCTGGGCGGCCCTCGTCCTTTGCCCGGGCAGCCCGTGCGTCCTGGTCAAAGCCTGCCGCCCCGGCCGGGCGCCTACCCGCAACGGCCGGGCATGCCATCGCGGCCGCCGATGGGCGCGCGCCCAGGCGGAGCCTTCCGTCCGGCCGGTCGCCCCACCGGCGGCGCCCGGCGCGATTCCGGCATTCGTCACACTCCGGCGCCGCCGCCCATGGCCCTGCCACCGATCAGTCGCACGATCACGCTGGCCGAAGGCATGACCGTGAAGGATCTGTCGGACAAGCTCGAGGTGCGGGTGAAAGACGTGCTGAAGGTGCTGCTCGATCGCCGGTTGATGATGAACATCAACTCGGCCGTCGACATCGACACCGCCCGCGACGTCGCCCGGCACTTCGGCGCGGAAGTAGAGACGCGCAGCTTCGAGGAAGAACTGCTCGAGGTCGCCTCCGAGAGCGCCGACGAGAAAGACATCGTCGCGCGCGCTCCGGTGGTCACCGTCATGGGTCACGTCGACCACGGCAAGACCACGTTGCTCGACTCGATTCGCACCACGCGGGTGGCCGAACGCGAAGCCGGCGGCATCACGCAGCACATCGGCGCCTACCTCGTGGGCGGCATCGGTGAGAAGAAAGATAAGAGCGTGGTCTTCCTCGACACGCCTGGTCACGCCGCTTTCACCATGATGCGCGCCCGTGGCGCCAAGGTGACCGACGTGGTCATCCTGGTGGTGGCGGCCGACGACGGCGTCATGCCGCAGACGCGCGAGGCGGTCGACCATGCCAAGGCGGCCAACGTGCCGATCATCGTGGCCGTCAACAAGATCGACAAGCCGGGCGCCAACCCCGAAGTGGTCAAGCGACAGCTGTCCGATTTGGGATTGATGCCGGAAGCGTGGGGCGGCACCACGGTGTTCGTGGAAGTGTCGGCCAAGCAGAAGACCAACCTCGACGCCTTGCTCGAGATGATTCTGCTCGTCACGGAAATTGGCGAGCTCAAGGCGAACCCCAAGCGGGCCGCCTCGGGCACGGTGCTCGAAACCAAGCTGGACCGCGGCCGCGGTCCCGTGGCCACGGTGCTCGTGCAAGACGGCACGCTCAGCATCGGCGACAACATCATCGCCGGCCCGGTCGTGGGTCGCGTGCGCGCACTCATCGACGACCGTGGTCGTCCGATCAAGTCGGCGGGGCCGTCCATGCCGGTCGAAGTTCTGGGCCTTGAAACCCTGCCCTCTCCCGGCGACTCGTTCCAGGCGGTGGCCGATCCGGCCAAGGCTCGCCAGATTGCCATGTTCCGCCAGGCACGCGCCAAGGAAAAGTCGCTCGTGGCCAAGGGCGGCCGCCTGACGCTGGAATCGCTCCAGCAGCAGATGGCCGAGGGCGGCGTCAAGGACCTGCCGATCATCGTGAAGGCCG
>JANNEJ010000710.1:0-3760 GCA_031378585.1 Acidobacteriota bacterium
GCACGAGGGTGCCAACGCCGATGCCGAACTCCGCGGCACCAGTGGCGGCATTGGGGAACCACATCGCGACCCAGACGTCGTAGGCCAGCAGCGCAATGAAGACCAGGGCGACCCACATGAAGAAGCGGTGAACGTTCTGCAGGATCAACGGAAACGCGTTCTCGCCCAGGTAGCTCTTGCGCGGTTCACCCACGGCGCACGACGGCGGGTCGGCCCAGAACGCCGTGTAGTAGGCGCCCCGGTAGTAGTAGCACGTGAAACGGAAGCCGCCAGGGAACGGCAGGATGAGCAAGGCTGGCGAAAACGGCAGTGCCGCCGGCCACCACTGCGGTCGTGGTCCAAACCACGAGTGCGGCGACGAACCCCACAACTCGGGCGAATAGAACGGCGACAGATACGGACCGAAGTGATAGTGCTCGCCCTGAAACGCCGCCCAGGTGGCATACACGACAAACGCCGACAGTCCGAGGAACACGCCGAGTGGCGCTGCCCACCACCTGTCTTGCCGGGACGTCGTCCCGAACCCACGGTGGACGGCAGCAACCGGAATCACCTGCAACAACGCGCCTCCGAAAAAAACGACCGAGCGAAAGACGGTGTAACGATAACTGGAAGCTCAGGGAGATATCAACTCGCGGGCGCGGGCACGGCCGCGACCGCTGCCCTATTTCAGCAGCGCCGTCGTACCGGCCAGTTCCGTGGCCATGCGATCGAGCGCGCGTTCGATGCGGCCACGTTCGTGGGTCACGCGCGCGGCGTCCTTCACGCGCAACGCTTCGGCCAATCCGGGGAACGGCTGCCCGTCATACAGCGAGTAGATGTTCCAGCCGTAGAACACATGGCGGTACCACTTGGTATCGGTAGCGCCGTCGTCGTCGGCCAGGCGCTGTTCCATGCGCGCAAGGCGGTCGTTCAGCTCGGCCGCGACCGACGCGGCGATGCCCCGGGACGCCAGCCGGGCGTCGATGGCGGCCTCGAGCGACGCCGATGCGGCGCTTACCTCGTCGGCGCGCGCGCGCAGCAGTGCGACGTCCATCGCCATGCCGGCCTCTTTCGCCCATTCCTCGGCTGACGTCACCGCCTCCTGCAGCTTGGTGCCGTAGTGCGCGAAGCGGAACGGCAGCACGTCAGCCTGGCTCATGCGCAAGGCCATCGTGCCGAGCACCTGCGACATCAGCACCCCCTGCGTAAAGCCCGGGTCGGCGATCGACTCCGCATACGCGCGTGAGTCGTAGTTCGTATGGTAGGTGCCGTAACCGTAGCCGTTGTCGCCGATGAACTCGATGGCCATCGTGGGCACGCCCAGGTGATCCTGGAACGGCACGAAGTCGGCGCCGCTGCCGAGCGGTTTGATGTCTGGCACAAAGGACGTTGCGTTGGCCGGGCGCCGCGCCACGGGCGTGCGGGCGAGTTCCGACGCCCTCCACTGCTCGTACACCGTCGACGCACCTTGGGGCACGTCTTTCGCCACGTCGGCCACAAACGCCGCCAGCGACGGCACGCCGCCCGGGTCGAAGCGGCCCTTCATGTACATGTCGATGTTCACGTACATGATGAGCTGCTCCAGCAGGCGCGCACGCTGGTCCTCCGCGTACTCGGTGGAGCCCACGAGCCCGAACTCCTCGGCGTCCCAGAACGCCAGCGAGATCGTGCGGGCGGGCTTCCATCCAGCTTTCGCCATCTGCCCGAGGGCCTTGGCCATCTCGAGCAGCGCAGTCGTGCCCGTGCCGGGGTCGACGCCGCCAAAGGTCCACGCGTCGTGATGCGTGCCAAAGAGCACCGCGCGCTCGGGCGTGCCCGTGCCCTTGATCGACGCGACCACGTCGTAGATGGGCGCCAGCTTCTGGTCCATGTCGACGGTGAGGGTGACCGCCGACGGACCCGGTCCCACGCGATACGGCAGCTTCAGTCCGCCCCGGAAACGTTCGGGCGCCTCAGGCCCGCCGAGCGCCGCCATCAGATGCTGCGCCTCGCCCCAACTGAGCACCACGACCGGGATCTTCGGCAGCGTAGGTGCCGTCGCCTCGTCGATGCGCGCCGCATCCGCCGTGGCGCCCACGCCAGGCGTGAGCGCGTCGCCGTGCCAGAACCAGCTGTACTTGGCGTTGCCGCGCTGCACCATGTGCTCGCCGCGCCAGTAGCCCTTCGGCCACGCTGGTCCCTTCGCCTCGCCGTCGTCGCCAGGGTCGCTGTAGAGGATGAGCGCACGCGCGCCGGCCTGCTCGGCGGTGTGGGTCTTCACGGCGCGGTGGCTGCGGCCGTAGCGCGCCAGGGCAATGCGGCCCTTCAGCGACACGCCAAGCGTGGCCAGGTCGGCGTAGTCGGCCGGCAGGCCGTAGTTCACGTACACGACCTGGCCCGCAGCCGTGCCCGACGCCGAGTAGGCCACGTAGCCGCCCATCAGCTCAGGATGCCCCGACGTGGGGTCTTCCGGAATCGCGGGCTCGTCGGTGCTGAGCCAGCGCTTCGTAGGTGCGGTCATCGCGATCGCAATTCGTCGCGGCTGTGCGAGCAGCACCTGGTACTCGTGCGTGGTGACATCGAGTCCGAAGCCCGCCAGGGTCGTCTGCAGGTACTGCACGACGTCCTTCGTGCCGGGAGAACCGGCCGGATGTGGACGTCGCGTGAGGGGCTTGTGCAGCGCCGACATTGACTCGGCCGAAATAAGTGCGCGATAGCGCGTCTCGAGATCCTGCTGCGTGGCTGACGAAGGAGCGGTGTATCCGAGCTTGACACGCGCGCCTGGCACACCACCACCGGGGACGTCGCTTGGCGCACACGCGCTCATCGACGCGCCGACAGCCGCGCACATCACGAGCGTCAGCGCTCGAGGTCGCAGGGCCGCCGTCCGGATTCCGCGCGCACGGGTCCGGCCGGCCACACGCACCGTGTCTCGTCGTTGCTCTACCAGAGTGCGGCTGCTCGTCGTCATCGGGGAATCACCGGGAGGAGGAGGTGCGACGCGGCGTCGCGCCCGTGGAACACGGTTTGCCGCGCGGGAACGGTCGCGGCGTCGGTGCCAAACGGTGCGCCAGTGTTCGGGTTGCGGTCGTAGCGGGGGAAGTTGCTGCTCGACACCTCCAGGCGGATCCGGTGGCCGGGCAGAAAGACGTTGCCGGTGGCGCCGACGTCCACGCGCAGTTCGTAGCGTGTGCCGGGCACGAGCAGTTCGGGCGCGGTCCGGCTCGTGCGGTAGCGCGCGCGGGTGATGCCGTCGGTAAGCGCGCGGGCCGTGCCATCAGGCTGCACGTCGCTGATGGCGGCGGTGAAGTCGGTGTCTCTCGCTGTCGACGAAATCCAGAGGACGGCGGTGATGGGCCCGGTGACTTCCAGCGGCTCGGTGAGTGGCGCCGACGTGTAGACGAGCACGTCGGCGCGCTTCTGGATCTCGCGGCGGTCGACGGGCATGCGAGAGTACGCGCCGAAGAGCCCCGTGGGCACCGGCGTGGCGGGATCGTAGGTGAACGTATCCGGTGCCTCCGGTGCAGACGGGGCTGCGCGATCGAGGCGGCCGTCGCCGCTGAAGCTGCGGGCGCCCGTGCCGCTGTGCAGATAGAAGGGCGTGGCCACGGCGCGGGTCAACGGCCATTCCTGCTCGTCGCGCCAGCGGTTCTCGCCCATCAGGAACAGGCGCACGGGCGAGCCGGGCCAGTCCGGCGCGGAGGTCGCACTCCCGGTCTCGAGGGGACGTGCGGGCGGCATGCCCGACCGGCCTTGGCCACCCTCGGCGCTGGGCACTGCCGCTGGCGGGGGCGCGGGC
>JANNEJ010000760.1:0-9111 GCA_031378585.1 Acidobacteriota bacterium
GCGCCAGATCGACATCGCGCCCACCATCGCGCGGCTGCTCGGGTTCGAGATGGCCGAGGTGGACGGCGTGCCGATTGTGGGCCTGTTGAAGTAGGCGGCCCATGCTGATCCGCCGTGTCGATCTCGATCGCATCATGGCCGGCGAGGTGACGCTGGCCTTCCGCCGGTGGCGCCGTCCCACCGTGAAGGCGGGCGGCACGCTGCGCACGGCGGCGGGGATGCTGCGCATCGAGGCGGTGGACGAAGTGCGCCAGGACGCGGTGACCGAGGCCGACGCGCGCGCGGCGGGCCACGCCTCACGGGCGGCGCTCGAGAAGACACTGTCGACGCACACCGACGGCGTGTTGTACCGCATCCGGCTGCGCCCGGCGGGCATCGTCGATCCCCGCGAGGCGCTGCGCCGCGACACGCGGCTGGCGGCAAGCGACCTCGCCACGCTACGTGAGCGCTTGACGCGCATGGACGCCTCCTCGCCGCGCGGGCCCTGGACTGAGGCCACCTTGCGCGCGATTGCCACGCGCCCTGGCACCGTCTCGACAGCCCTTGCCGATGGGCTTGGCGTCGAGCGCATGTGGCTGAAGGCCCAGATTCGCAAGCTCAAGGCGCTGGGGCTCACCGAGAGCCTCGAGGTGGGCTACCGTCTGTCACCCCGCGGCGCGACGGTGATCGAACGCTCGACGTCGACGCGGTAGCACGCTGGGCTGGTCACCACCCCGCGGATGTGTGCGGTCGGGCCCGAGGCTGACCACCGGGGCCGTCAGATACAGGCGCCGCGTCGCCTACTGGCCGTACGCCGTCTCGGTGTCGAGCACCTGCAACGTGTGTTCGTAGAGCGCGTCGGCTTCCTCGGCGTTGTTGGCAATGGCCGTCACGCCGAGCTTGCCGAATTCCGACACGGCACCGATCAGATGGAACAGCACGCCGCTCTCGGTGCGATGACTGTAGTGGAGTCGGTTGTCGGTCACGATGTCGATGAGATCCTCGGGGCCGAGCGTGCGATAGCGATCCGACCGGAGGTTGTCGGTCGCGCGGTAGAACTTCGGACGTCCGCCAATCGACAGGAACTGGCCGGTCGCCTGATCGAGCTGCCCGCCCGTCAAGAAGCTCAGCGCCAGGAAGGGATGGGTGGTGCCGAGCAGGCGCAGGTTGATCTCGAGTGCCGACAGCGCCCACGGGTCGCCTGGGTGCTCACGAGCCGCGAGAAAGTCCACGCCGAAGCGCGACACGACGCCCTTGCCTGCCAGCACCTCGCCGATGCGATTGGCCATCTCGGAGATCGCGAGGCGGTAGTCGTCGCGGGCGGGGAAGCGGCAGCCCAGGTAGGTCTGCCCCTGCGGTCCGCCCAGGATCTGGTCGTGCGTGGAAATCGGCAGTACCTCGCCGCGCGGGCTGGTGCGCAGCTGCACCGAGGGCGAGTGCTTCTCGGCCGCCTCGACGTACTCTTCGACGACGCCGCCCATGCGGTGCAATTCTTCGAAATACGTGGAGCGCGACCCGGCCGAGGTCGGCAAGGCCAGCAAGGACAGCGCCGCCGACACGTCGCCGTCTGGCGACTCCGGGAAGTGCACCACGGCGTTGCCCTCGCCCGAGAAGCTGTCGTTCAGCTTCACGATCGCCCGGCGGATGCCGGGCCGGCTCCGCCGCAGTTCGACCAGCGCCTTGGCCACGTCGCTCTCGTCGCGCAGGTCCTCGAACCCTTCAGGAAGCGGCACGCCGGCTTCGCGGAACACGCGCCGGCTGCCAGACTTGGTGCCGTAGTACTGCAGCTCCGGGTCGAGCCCGTTGAGCGGCACGTTGAGCAGCACGGCCAGCTTCCGCTCGAGCGGCGTGGAGTTGAACACGGTCAGATAGGCTCGCCTCTTGTCGGGCACGGCGTCGCGAATCCGTTGCACCAGCCGCGGCCGTTCGATGATCTTCTGCGTCAGCGCCCGTGGCGAGGCGTCGTGACAGCAGAGCATCGTCAGGCGCGCGCGGGCGTGCGACGCCGGCACGCCGGCCAGCAGGTTCAGGTAGTAGTCGAGGATCGACGGGTGCACGGGCTGTGAGGTCACATAGACCATGTGCGCCAGCGGATTGCGCAGCCGGATCAGCAGGAAGAGCAGCCGCTCTTCGTAATACGCCGCGCCGGCCAGCGAGCTGAGCTCGCCTTGATTCAGCGTCAGTGATGGCACGACCACCGACGTGCAGTGGCTCTCGTCGGTTGCGGTCAGTGCGTCCCACACTTCGATGAGACGGGGCTTGAGCTTCCGGAACGCCTCGAGTTCCTGCTCGACCGCAAGGTCGCTGGCAAACGGCGGCTTGGGAATCATGGGCCGTCAGGTTCATCGCGCCGCGAGCGCGGCGTGGTCGAGACTATAGACCAGAGGCAGGTCTCGCTCATCGAAACCGGCATCGACGCCACACGACTCTGCTCGCAGGCGCACCTCACGGTAAAGCGCAAAGCGCAGCGGGCCCATCAGCGTGTAGCTCGACGTCTGGTGCAGGGCGTGGTCGTTGCGGTCGTCGTCGACCGGATCGGTCAGCACGGCCAGCCGTTCGGCCAGCCACTGTGTGTCCACTCCGCCGCGCGCACGCATCTTCTCGAGTAACACGAGCTGCCGTTGCCGATTCACGATCTCGGGATGATGGTTGACGCCGAGAATCCTGGGAATCGCCTCGTCCGCGCCACTCGAAACCTCCACCATGGTGACGGCGTTGCCCGGCGCCCCGTGTTCGTCGCATTCAAGCGCGAGCACCCGCACCCCTGGTGGGGGCGTGCCTTGAGGAATGAGGTCGTACAAGCGGTTGTCGAGAATCGGAAAGCGCGCGCCATCGACGAGCGTTTGGGCAAAGCGGGCAAACCACGGATGCTGCCGCCCCTCGGGGCTGAGCGTGTTGTGGCGAACGCCCACGCTCTTGCCGCCCTTCTCGGGCCCGCGGAGCACCGCGTCGGCGACGCCGAGCCAGCGGCACATGACCCCGAAGGTGTGGCAGACGGCAAAGAGCGAGGCGCGCGGGTCGTCGCGGATCGCATCGAACAGCGCGAAGAGCCGCGGTTCCCAGTCCGGATTCTCGACGATGCCCTGCGAGCCTTCCCGGCCGTCGTTCACCGCGGGGTCTAGGTGGCCGGGGCCGCCAGTGCCGAGGTAGATCGCGTGCCGCCCCCCGGGATTTTCGGGAACGGCCTGGCCGCGTCGCACATCGTACGACACGACTCGCACGCTGAGTCCAGCCCGCACCAGGTGCGCCCGCAGGTCGCAGACCGCGTTCTGGACGACGTGGACCAGCGCCTCGTGGCCGATATTGGGCCACCCGTGGTGCATGTCCAGCATGGCAATGTCGATGACCCGCGGATCGGCCGGCGGCAGGTCGCCGCGCTGTTCGACTCTGGCGAACCGGAATCCGCCGACCTCCGCGTTGGTGGGACACGCCGTGAGGCAGACGCTGGCGTCGTTGTGCGCGCGATAGGAGCAGTCAAAAGGCATGGCGTAGCGCCGCGGCCGGCACGCCCATTATCCCGCAATCGTGCCGTGGGAGGCCCGACGGCCGCTTGCCGTCGAGGTCGCGACGCCGTGGCTACGGCACGACAATCGTGCGGACCGGCGTGCCCACGCCCGTTCCGCAGGCGTTGGTCGCCGCCACGTTGACGGTGTAGCTGCCGGCGCCCACAGCGGCCGAGAGCAGTCGACCGGCGACCGATGCCGTGGCGGTGATGCTGCCGGTGACGCGCAGCTCGTAGCCGCTCACCGCCGGGCCAGACTGCGGTGGCTCCCACGCCAGCGACACGACATCGCCGTTCGTGCTTGCGCTGAAGGCCGAGGGAGTGTGCGGCACGCCAGAGCACGCCCCTGGGAAGGTCAGCGTCACCGGCGCCGAGGGCGTGCTGGCGCCCGTGGCGTTCACCGCGGTGACGCTGAAGGTGTAGGTGCCCGGCGGCACGTTTGCAAACGAGAACGACTCGCTGACCGCCAGGGGCGCCGAGCCCGTCACTGGGCCGCCCACGTTGAGGATCAAGCTCAAGGGCGATCCGCCGCTCGAGGTGTTGGTCCACGAGAGCGCCAGGGTCGACCCGTTCACGAGGCCCAATAGACCCGTGGGGCTCGACGGCGGATCGGGCACACCGACCACGACGCGGACTTCGTTCGAGATGCCGGATCGCTCGACACCAATGAGGCCGACCACCCGGAGGTAGAAGATGCCGGCCGGCGCCGTGAGCGTCGTCACCGTGGCGGCGCCGAGGGGCAGGCTGGCCAGGGTCTGTCCCGGCGCCACGCCGCCTTCGAGCAGATACCCCGTGGGTACGAGACCGGCTGCAGGCTCGCTCCAGGCGAGCGTCAGGGCGTTGCCCACGAGCGACACGACGCGCAGGCCCGACAGGGCGGCGTCGAGCCCGGATCGAACGGAAGAGGAGCGGCCGGGCGTGCCCGAGCCCGCGCTGTTGACCGCGCGCAGGCGCAGGCGGTAGGTGACCCCGTCGGTGAGCCCGGTGATGACGAGCGGCGAGGCGATGCCGGCGGGCGAACGAGTCATCCAGGTGGTGCCGCCGTCGAGTGAGTAGTCGACCGTGGCCGGCGCGAGCGCCGCGTCGGTCCCCGAGGCGAGCGTGAAGGGCACGGTGAGCGTGGTGTTCCCGGGCGTGACGCCGGCCACGACGGGAGCGGCCGGGGTCGCATCCCACCGAAGGGCCTGCGGCGCTGAGGCGCCGCTGGCTTGTTGAAACCACACCGCCATCGCATTGCCGCGGCCGTCGATGGCGACATCGCTGTTGAACGCCGCCTGTCCGAGGGCCGACAGGTTGGTGACGGTGGTCCACTGGCCGGTCGACACGGCGTAGCGCGAGGCCAGGAGCCGGATGCCCGGACTCGTGAGCGACTGGCTCCACACGACGTGCACGTTGCCGAGGGCGTCGGCGTCGATTCCTGCGGGGCCGTACGCCGAGGTGCCCTGGTCGGGCAGGTCGGTCGCCGGGCTCCACGCGGCTGCCACCGGGTCGTAGCGCGACACCTGAATCGTGCGGGCCGTGGTGATCGTGTGGACCCAGGCGACGGTGGTGACGCCGGCGGGATCGACGGCGGCGCGCGCGGCCTCGTTGAAGAGGCCGTCTACCGAGAGCGGTGTCGCTACCGTCCATCCTGCGGCATTTGCCGGATAGCGCGACGCCTCGAGGACGCTGCCGCGGCTCCAGGTGGCGACGGCGTCGCCGGCCTCGTTCATCGCCACCTGCGGCCCAGGCTGTCCAGGCCCGGGCAGTCCGCTGGCCAGATCGACGACGGCGCCCCAGGTCGCGCTCATGGCGTCGAAGCGCGCGGTCTGCACGACGCCGAGGCCAGCCGTCACCACGTGAATGTTGCCGGTAGCGTCGAGTGCCACGTCCAGGACCACCGCCGGACCGCCGAGCCGTACGCTCGGGGCCCAGGCTGCCGCCGATGCCGAGTAGCGGCGGCACGACAGTCCGTCGACGGCATCGACCCAGCACACGACGGCGTCGCCATCGTCGTTCATCGCCACGGCCGCCCCATTGAGGAACGAGGTGAACGCGACTGCGACGTCGGACCATTGACGGCTGGCGGCGTCGTAGCGCGCGGCGCCGAGCACGACGCTCACGCTGATGGGATTCGATCGCCAGAGGGCGAGGGCGTTCCCAGCCGCGTCCACGGCCACGTCGATGGACGTGGCGCTCCGTGTGGCGCCCGAGAGCGTCTGCGGGCTGCTCCAGCGGCGTGTGGCGGCGTCGAAGCGTGCCGCGCGCACCGTGGAGCCGGTGCCAAACGGTGTGGGTCCTGGCTCGGTCCAGAGCGCAACCGCGTTCCCGGCCGCATCCACGTCCACGCGTGGCGCGCCGATCGACCCGCCGGTCGATTGCGGCGCCGACAGTAGATCGGGCGTCGTGCCCCAACCGGCCTGCGCCCACGTGTCTCGTGCCGTCCCCAGACCTGTCGCCACCAGCACGGCGGCCACGACTGCCCGCGCCCGTTGTTGCACGTCCATTCCTCCCTTCAATACAACCGCTTCGCGTAGCCCTCTTCGATCGAACGCTGAATGTCCTCAGCGCTGACGGGCAAGCGGGTCTGGTCCTTCAGCATCTCGCCATAGGTGGGCAGCGCCCGGCGCTCGATCTGCGCCTCCGGCTCCCAGAGACGCGATCGAATGAGCGCCTTACCGCAGTGCAGGAAGGCTTCGGTGACTGCCACGCGGAGCACCGATCGCGGCCGCTTCCCGTCGACGTCCCAACGCGCGATCACGGCCTCGTCAAACGACACGTCGGCGTTCCCGTTGACCCGCAGCGTCTCGAGCATGCCTGGGACGAAGAACAGCAGGCCGACGGCCGGGTTCCCGGCGACGTTGCCGAGCGAGTCCAGCCGGTTGTTGCCCGGCCAGTCGGGCACGAGCAGCGTGTGGTCGTCGGGCACCTGCACGAACCCGGGGCGATCGCCCCGGGGCGTCACATCCGCGCCGCCTGCACTCGACGTGCCCAGGCACAGGAACGGCGACAACGCGATGAACGCTTTCATGTGCGCGTCGAGCGCCGTCTGCGACTTCAAGACGGCGCGTTCGAGCGGCGGCGGATAAGTGTCGCGCAGATTCATGGCCTTACTTCGCCACCGGCTTGCGCGGCAGCTTCTCGGCCCAGTTGGCCGCCTGCCACGCAATCACCGCGGCCACTGCGCCCTGCTGCTCCGCATCCGCCTTCTGCACGCGGTCAAACGTGTCCATGTTCGAGTGATGCGAGCGCGAGTTGTACTCGAGCCGTTCCTGGATGAACTGGAAGCCCGGTAGCCCGACGTCGTCGAACGAGGAATGGTCGGTCGCCGCCACGCTTCGCGGGCTCGCCATCTTCCAGCCCAGGCCCTTCAGCGGCTCGCCCCACTTCTCGAAGATCGGCAGGGCGCCCTTGTTGCCCTGGCCCCAGATGCCGCGGATGCGCCCCGTGCCGTTGTCGAGGTTGAAGTACGCCGCGACGTTTGCGTGATCCGGTTTCGGCTTCTTCGCGTCGCCGTCCCAGTAGTGGGCGGCCACATACGCCCGCGAGCCGAGCAGGCCCTGTTCCTCGCCGCCCCAGAGTGCCACGCGGATCGTGCGGCGCGGCTCGAGGCCGAGCGCCTGAATCGCGCGCACGGCTTCCATCATGGCGGCGGTGCCCGTCGCGTTGTCGGTGGCCCCAGTGGCGTAGGGCACGCCGTCCATGTGCGCACCCATGACGACGACCTCGTGGGCCAGGTCGGTGCCCGGGATTTCGGCAATGGTGTTGATGCCGTTGGGCTGGGCGCCTTCGGCGTGGAACGCCGTCTGGATGTTCACCTCCATGCGCACGGGCACGTTGCGGTCGATGAGGCGGATCAGGCGGTTGTAGTGCTCGACGGCCAGCGTCGCCGATGGCACCTGCGCGAGGGCGTTAGGATCGCGGCTGCCGCCGCCTCCAGGGAAGATCGTGCCGCCATCGGTCATCTGCGTGCGCCACGAGAGGTCACTCCCTCCGGCGGCCGTGTCGGCGTCGTTGCCCCGCTCGAGCAGCACGCCGACGCCTTCGTCGACGAGGAACTTCTGAATCGCTGCCGCCAGAAGCTGACGGGCCTTCGCGGCGTCGGCAGCGCCCGGGGGCGGTGTGGCGGCGGGCGCCGGCTCCACGGGTGTGGCGGCTTCGGTCCACCACGGGCCGTCGTCCATGCGCAGGATCACCGGGCCTTCAAGCATGCGCACCACGCGCGTGGGCTGCATCACGACGATCTTGCCGCGCAGCTTCCCGGTGAACTTCGCGAAATCGGCCTCGCTGCCGATCTGCACGCGTACGACGTCGCTCGACACGGTGCCCGACGTGGACGGCGAGTAGTTGCGCGGCGCGCCGATGAGCACCGCGGATTGCGGCTCGACCATCGTGGCCGAGAAGCGCTGAATGGTCCAGCCCTGGCCAAACGCCCAGCGCTCCTGGTGCACGTTGGCCAGGCCCCACGCGCGGAACTGCTGCATGGCCCAGTCGCTGGCTTGCGAGAAGGCGGGCGTGCCCGTGACGCGCGGGCCGTAGACCTCCGACAGCCACCACACGTGCTCGTACACCTTCGAGCGCGTGGTGGCTTCGTCGCGTACACGAGCGATGGTGGCGGCGTCGAGCGGCGAGGGGCCTTGCGCAGAGAGGGTGAGTGCGACGAGCAGGGCTCCGAGCAGGGACAGGACAGACGTGCGCATCATGCGCGGATCTTACTGTGAGCCGCGATGCGGCGCTGGACGCCGCACGGCCGCGACGCGCCCACACAGGGCGGCGAGATGCCGCGCTGCCCTGTGCTTCTCCCCTCGGCTCAACTTCGCTCCGCGATGCCGGGCTGACGCGACGCAAGCTGCCCGGGACCCGCCTGATGCGACGGGGTATCTCCGTGAGGCGAAATCTGAGCCCCGCCGGCCTGGCGGTCCTCCGTGGTCTCGAGCGCCTGTCATCGGCCGCGGCAAGACCTCCCGTCACGGCGGAGCGAAGCTTCCACCCCACCGCGCAGAGTCCGCGCGGCGGGGACCCCGGTTGAGCCGAAGGGAGATGCGCCGTCGCGTCAGGCGCCATCGCCGTGCCTCGATTGGTCGACACGCGGGCACCATTGAGCCGCGAGAACCGCCGCATCAGCCTGCCGCGCGTCGTCCGGAGCGCTTTGGAGCCGCCGGCAACTGCTCGCGCCCGATCATCACTTCGGTCGACTTGATGATGGCGACGGCTTCGTCGCCGCGCTTGAGGCCCAACTCCGTGAGCGCGTCGCGGGTGATCACGGCCGTGAGCCGCTGGTCGCCGATCCGCAGCCGCACCTGCGCCAGCAATCCGTCGTGGCGCACTTCGTCGACGATGCCGCGCAACTGGTTCCGGCCGCTCAGCGCCACGAGCACGCCACGCGCCCGCGGCGCTTCCTGTCGGGACCTGCGCGTGGACGGCGCCTCGGGCGGGTCCTGCTGTGCCAGCAAACGGTCCACCTCGGCCAGCGGCACCCGATAGTGTCCGCCGCCGGTACGCACGGTGCGAACGGTGCCCTTGTAGATCCACTGCTTCAGCGCGGAATAGCTGACCCCGAGCCGGTCGGCCGCCTCGAGTACCGGCAGCATGGTGGCGCTCATCGTTCACTCCCAGGCGCGGCGTGCAGTTGCGTGCACCGCAAAACGCGC
>JANNEJ010000542.1:0-3261 GCA_031378585.1 Acidobacteriota bacterium
AGGCCCGCGTCGAGCACCGAGCGGTCCATGAACTCGGCGCCGAGGGCGACCCCGATCTGCACGACCCCCCAGCCAACCGTGATCCACCGCGACAGACGCAAGAGCGAGGCCTCGTCGAGCGCGCGGCGCGTCCGCGGCATGTAGAAGTCGTTGATCGTGGTGGCTGCCATGGCATTGAGCGAGGGCGACAACGCCGCGGCCACGATGGCTGCCACGATGAAGCCGGCCACTCCGCTGGGCAGGTAGTGGACGACGAAGTGCGGCAGCACTTGATCGGTACGCGCCAGGGCCGCCTCGAGCGGCACGTGCAGATGGAACGTATAGAGCATGATGCCGATGAGCAGGAACAGGATGAACTGCACGAACACGATCGCGCCGCTCAGCACGAGGCCGGTCGCTGCGGCGCGGGCGCTGGTCGCGGCGAGCAGGCGCTGCACCAGGAACTGGTCGGTGCCGTGGGTCGCCAGCGTGAGGGCGACGCCGCCGAAGAGGCCGGTCCAGAGTGTGTACACCGCCGACGGGTCGGTGCTGAGATCGATCACGGCGAACTTCCCGGCCGCTGATCCAGCGCGTACTACTTCGTCCCATCCCCCGGGAATCCGCCCCAGCAGTGCGACGGCGACCATGGCGGCCCCGGCGACGTAGACGAACATCTGCACCACGTCGGTCCAGATGACGGCGGCGGCCCCGCCCCGCACGGTGTACAGAATCATGATCGCGCCAACGACCAGTGTGGCCCACTCGGTGGGCACGCCGGTGACAACGCTGATCACGATGGAGGTGGCGAAGAGACGAATCCCGTCGGCCAGCGAGCGCGTGACGAGAAACAAACCGGCCGAGAGCGTCGTGACGCGCCGTCCGAACCGTCGCTGCAGCAACTGGTATGACGTCACCAGGTCGCCACGGAAGTAGGCCGGGATGAAGAGCGCGCTCACGATGATGCGCCCGATGACGTACCCCAGCGCCAGCTGCAGGAAGGTCATGTTGCCGGCATAGGCGGTGGCGGGAATGCCGATGAAGGTGAGCGTGCTCGTCTCGGTCGCAACCACCGTGCAGCACACGGCCCACCATGGGACCGAATGGCCGCTCAGGAAATAGTCGCGCGTCGTGTGCTGAAAGCGGCCGAACCACGATCCGAAGGCCGTGATGGCGACCAGGTACGCGGCGATGACGGCGTAGTCGAGCGGGGCGAGCACGCCGGTCAGTATAAGCTTCAGACGTGCACGTACTCGGAATCGATGCGGGGGGCAGCAAGACCGTGGCGTGGTTAGCCGACGCCGGGGGGCAGGTGGTGGGCGAGGGGCGCGCGGGGGGCGCGAACTTGCATAGCGTCGGCGAACTGGCGGCGGAGAAGACGCTCTTCGAGGTGATTCACGCGGCGCTTGGCGATCGCGCGGTGCTGCCGGAGGTGGTCTGCGTCGGCATGGCCGGCATGGATCGTCCGGCCGACGAAGCGGTGGTGCGGGCCATCCTGCGACGTCTGGGCTTCCGCGGCGTCGCTCATGCCGTCAACGATGCGCTCATCGCGCTCGTGGCCGGCGCCGACGAGGATCCGGGCGTGGTCGTGATTGCCGGAACCGGATCCATTGCCTACGGCGTCGGGCCTGATGCCACGGCCGCTCGGGCGGGCGGCTGGGGAGAAGTGTACGGCGATGAGGGCTCGGCGTTCTGGGTGGGCGCGCGGGCGCTGGCGGCCGTGGTGCGTGCTGCCGATCGCCGAGGCCCGGCCACGATGCTGTCTACTCTGGTTCTCAGGCACGCGGGCGTGGACCGGATGGACGGGCTGGTGGCCCAGGTATTCGATCGCAAGGACCGCCGGCAGGCGATCGCCGCCATGGCGGGGCTGGTGGCCAGGGCCGACACCGAGGGCGACACGGTCGCCGCCGAAATCCTGAGAGCCGCGGCGGCGGAACTGGCGATTGCGGCCTCGTCGGTCGTGGAGCAGTTGGCGATGCGGGGCGATCGGTTTCGCGTGGTTCTCTCGGGAGGTCTCTTCAAGATGGCGCCGGCGCTGGCCGCGATGCTGGAGGCGCGGATGTCTGACATTGCCCCCCGCGCGTTGACGGCCATGCTCATCGATGAGCCGGCGCTCGGGGCGGTGCGGCTCGCCAGACGCGCAGCGGAGGGCCGGCTGCGCGTGCCGGTCTATGCGGCCGCACGCGAGGCCCGGCGATGACCCTCGAGACCCATGCCGACCATGCCGCGGCCTCGGCGTCGGCGTGCGCCCTGGTGTGCGGCGCGCTGCGCCGGTGCCCGTCGCTCGTGCTCGGCTTGCCGACTGGCCGCACGCCCATCGCCCTCTACGCAGGGCTCGTCGCCGCCGGTCTCGACTGGTCGGCCGCGCGCACGTTCAATGTCGACGAGTTCGCTGGCCTGCCAGCCCACGACAAAGCCAGTTTTCGCGCCTTCATGGAGGAGTATCTGTTCAACGGCGTGAACCTCCGGCCGTCGCACATCGAATTCCTCCGGGGCGACACGGACGACGACCTGGCCGAGTGTGAACGCTTCGAGCGCGCGATCGCCGCGGCCGGCGGCATCGACCTGCTCGTCCTGGGGCTCGGCACGAACGGCCATATCGGGTTCAACGAACCGGGGCCGGCATTGTTTGCCTCGACCCACGCGACGACGTTGCATGCGTCCAGCCGAGCCGCCAGTGCTGATCGATTCGGAGGTGATGCGGCACGGGTGCCGTCTCGGGCACTCACCATGGGCATGGGGCAGGTACTCCGTGCCCGCGAGATCGTGATGATCGCGACGGGCCCATCGAAGGCCGCCGCCGTGGCGGCCATGGTGAGGGGGCCACTGACCACCTCGTGCCCAGCCTCGTGGCTGCAGGTGCACCCAGCGGTCAGGCTATTGCTCGACGACGCGTCGGCCGAGGGAGTGCGCTAACCGGCTCTACGACTAGACCGGTCCGGTGCCGCCCAGCAGGGCTCGCAGGCGCGGCTCGATGTCTTCGCCAATCGCGTCGCGCAGCCGGTCGTGCGAGCGGCGCAGACGGCTCAACGACTTCTGGTAGGTCAGGCCCGTCTTCTGCATCACGATGGCGGCCTTGACGTTCCAATGCGCCCGCTTGAGCAAGCCGTCGGCAGCGTCGAGATCGATGCCGGTGACGATGTGCACCATGCGGCGTGCGCGGTCGCGGAGTTTCTCGGACCCGGTGCGCACGTCGACCATGAGGTTGCCGTAGGTCTTGCCGATGAGCACCATCGCCGAGGTCGTCAGCGTGTTCAGCACCAGCTTGGTGGCGGTGGCGGCCTT
>JANNEJ010000789.1:0-3294 GCA_031378585.1 Acidobacteriota bacterium
CGTCGCGATTGCCTCCGATGGCAGCATCTTCGTGGCCGAAGCGCACGGCGACCAGTTCCTCGACCAGAACCCGCCCAACGGCGTTGGCCGTATCTCGAAGTTCAGCGCCGACGGCACGTTCATCAAGAGCTTCGGGTCGTACGGCTACGGGCCGGGCCAGTTCCGCGGCGCTCACGCGTTGGCGTTTGACTCGAAGGGCCGGCTGTTTGTCGCCGACCGCGGCAACCGCCGCATCCAGATCTTCGACCAGGACGGCTTGCACCTCGACACCTGGCACCAGTTCAGCCGCATCAGCGGGATGGCCATTGCCGCCGACGACACGCTCTATGCCATCGACTCCGAGTCGGACGACAACTACAACCCCGGCTGGCGTAAGGGCCTGCGCGTGGGCAGCGCGCGCACCGGCGAGGTGTACTACTTCGTGCCCGAACACGTCTCGAAGCAGGCCTCGGGCATGGGCGGCTACGGCTCGATGGGCGAGGGCGTGACGGTGGACGCCGCCGGCATGGTCTACGCCGGCGAAGTGGGTCCCATCCAGGGGATGACCAAGTTCGTCCCGCGCCTGAAGCGCTGAGGCGCGTTACGCGTCGCGCGTTGACGCCGACGGACCAGCTGAGGCACAGTGCAGCGTCATGAGTGAAACGCATCCGACGCCCACCACGCTGGTCGGCCTGTTCGCATCGACCCCGGCGGACCAGATCGCCGTCGTGCTGCCCGAGCAGAACATCCGCATCACCTACGGGCAGTTGCGCCAGCAAGTGGCGGCGTGTGCCTCGGCGCTCTCCGGCGCCGGCATTCGACGCGGCGACCGGGTGGGCATGGCCTTGCCAAACGGCCTGCCCACCATCGTGGCGTTTCTCGCCGCCGGTGAAGCGGGCACGGCCGCCCCGCTCAATCCTGGCTACAAAGAAGAAGAGTTCCGTTTCTTCCTCGAGGACACGAACGCCAAGGTGCTGTTGCTCCCGGCTGGCGGGGGCGACGACGCGCGGCGGGCAGCGGGCCAGACCGTGCCGGTGCTCGACGTCAGCATGGACGAGGCCGGAAACGTCACCGTAGCGGGCGCCGCGACCGGCGCGCCGGTCGACGCTGCGACGATCGACGACGTGGCGCTCATCCTGCACACGAGCGGCAGCACGGGCCGGCCCAAGCGCGTGCCGCTCAGTCACGCGAATCTCTCCATCTCGGCGCAGAACGTGGCCGCGAGTTACGCGCTCACCTCGAGCGATGTCTCGCTGTGCGTGATGCCGCTCTTTCACGTGCACGGACTCGTGGCCTCGACGCTGGCCACGCTCGCCAGTGGCGGCACGGTGGTCGTGCCCGGGAAGTTCAGTCCGCTCTCGTTCTGGCGAATCGCGCGCGATCACGGCGCCACGTGGTACTCGGCCGTGCCCACGATTCATCAGCTGCTGCTGGCGCGCGTGGAAGCGGGCGCCCCGAAACCGGCGGGCGCCGAGAAGCTGCGCTTCATCCGCTCGTGCAGCGCCTCGCTGCCCCCGCAGGTGATGCACGACCTCGAGGCGGCGTTCGGTGCGCCGGTGCTCGAGGCCTACGGCATGACCGAGGCCGCGCATCAGATGGCCTCGAATCCGCTGCCGCCGCGCGATCGCAAGCCGGGATCGGTCGGCCCGGGCACCAAGGTCGGCATCAGCATCCGCGATCTCAACGGCGTGGAACTGGCCGTCGGCGAACGCGGTGAGATCTGCATTCACGGGCCAAATGTCGTGACGGGCTACGAGAACAACCCCGAGGCCAATGCCACGGCGTTCTTCGGTGAGTGGTTCCGCACCGGCGATCAGGGCTTTCTCGACGCCCAGGGGTACCTCACGCTCTCGGGCCGGCTCAAGGAGATGATCAATCGCGGCGGCGAGAAGATCTCGCCGCGCGAGATCGACGAAGTGCTGCTCACGCATCCGGCCGTGGGCGAGGCCGTGTGCTTCGGCGTGCCGCACAAGATGTGGGGCGAGGAAGTGTCGGCGGTCGTGACGCTCAAGGGCGAGGCCACGGAAGCCGAACTGCTGGCCTTCTGCAAGGAGCAGCTGGCCGAGTTCAAGCGGCCCAAGCAGATCCACATCACCGACGCCATCCCGCGCACCGCCACCGGCAAGATCCAACGCCGCGTGGTCGCGCAGGCGTTTTCGCCCGCGACCTAGTGGACGGCCGGGCGTGAGAATCGTCATTGCCGGGGCCGGCGCCATCGGCGGCTACCTCGGCGCCAGGCTTGCGCGGGCGGGCGCTGACGTGGTGCTGTACGCGCGTGGCCCGCACCTGCAGGCCATGCAGACGCGCGGGCTGCGCGTCGTGAGTCCCGATGGCGACTTCGAGGTGCGCCCCCAGCTTGCGGCCGACCTGGGCACCGTGGGGCCATGCGACGTCGTGTTCCTGGGTGTCAAGGCGCACGCGCTGACGGCGCTCGCGCCCACGTTGGCGCCGCTCCTGGGACCGGACACGGTGGTTGTGAGCACGCAGAACGGCATCCCGTGGTGGTACTTCCAGCACCATGACGGCGAGCTGAACGGACTGCGGCTCGAGCGGGTTGACCCAGGCGGCGTGATTGCCGATGCCATCGAGCATCGCCGGGTGGTCGGGTCGCTCGCGTATTTCTCGACCGACATCGCCGAGCCCGGCGTGATCCATCACACCGAAGGCAACCGCATCAGCTTCGGCGAGCCGTCTGGCCAGCGCTCGGACCGCACGCGGGCGATCGCCGAAGTGCTCATCGGCGCCGGCTTCCGGTGCCCAATCACCACGCGCTTCCGCCACGAAATCTGGGTAAAGCTGCTCGGGAATGTGGCCTTCAATCCGATCAGCGCGTTGACCGGCGCAACGCTCGAAGAGATGGCACGCCACCCCGAGGTGTCGAAACTCGTGCGCGGGCTGATGGCCGAAACGGAGGCCGTCGCGACCCTGCTTGGCATCACGCTGCCGATCTCGATCGACCAGCGCATGGCGGGCGCCGAGAAGGTGGGCGCGCACAAGACGTCGATGCTGCAGGACTGGGAGGCGGGCCGCCCCATGGAGATCGAAGCCGTGGTGGGCGCCGTCGTGGAACTGGGCGAACGGCTCGGCGTGGCCATGCCGGCCACCCGGGCGGTGTATGCCTGCACGACGCTCCTCGACGCGCATCGCGGGCAGCGGGCAGTCGTGAAGGCGCAAGGTCAGGAGGCAAAGCGGTGAACGTGAACAATCGCTGGTTTCAGCTCGCGGCGTCGCTCGTGGCCATGATCATGATTGCCAATCTGCAGTACTCCTGGACGCTCTTCGTTCAGCCGCTGCAGGCCGGCACCGGCTGGAAGC
>JANNEJ010000791.1:0-3485 GCA_031378585.1 Acidobacteriota bacterium
CTGCGCACGCGGTTACAGGACCCGTTGCAGTTTGCCGAGGCCGCAGCCGAACTGGGCCTTCCGCTGTCGCCAGCGGCGGGCGCCGCCGCCTCGACCTCGGCCTTGTCGGCGACAGAGTCCGATTCCAGCGCGGTGGCACGGCTCCTTGGGCGCTCGCCGGGCACCGGCGGGCCGGCCGCGGCAGGCGCGGCCGCGACCTCTGGCGTCGATGCCTTTGTGCGCGCCCTCATCGCTCCGCATGTCGTCGCTGACACAACTGCGCCGCAGCGCGCCCAAGCCATGGCCGCCGTCGATGCCACCAGGGGTGAGATGCTGCGCAGGGTGCTGCACGCGCCCGCGTTCCAGGCCCTGGAAGCGCAGTGGCGTGGCCTGCGCTGGCTGCTGGACCATCTCGAGCTCGACGACCAGCTGCAAGTGCACCTGCTCGATATCACCAGGGCCGAGCTGTTGGCCGATGCGCAGGCATTGCATGCCGACCCGCAGTCGTCGATCCTGCGGCGACACCTGGCGGAGCCGCCGGCGGCTGGTGGCAATGGGCAACGCTGGTCGGCGTGTGTGGCGCTGTTCGAGGTTGGCGCTGTGGTCGACGACCTGACGTGGTTATCCGCACTGGGTACGGTCGCCGCCCAGGCCGGTGCGCCCACACTGGCCACCGCCGCTGCGTCGCTCTTGGGCGTCGACAGCTTCGAACGTCTGCCCGACCCACGCGAGTGGCCGCCCCTGGCCGGACCGGCGGCAACCTACTGGCAAGCCTTGCGGCAGAGCGAGCTGGCGCCGTGGATAGGGTTGGTTGCGCCACGCCTGCTGATGCGACAGCCGTACGGCGCCACGACCGATCCGATCGAGGGCATCTCGTTCGAAGAGTTCAGCGGCACGCCCGAGCACGCGCACCTGCTGTGGGCACCGGCCTCGCTGGGGTGTGCGCTGCTGCTGGGTCAAGCGTTCCGTGAAAAGGGATGGGCGATGCAGCCTGGCGACCTGCAGCAGATCACCGATCTACCGGCGTACGTGGTAGACCGTGACCGGGAGCGACAGCTGCAGCCATGCGCTGAAGTACTGATGAGCGAGCGCGCTGCGCTGGCCATCGGCGAGCGGGGGATCATGGCGGTGGCCAGCTACAAGGACCGCGCGGAGGCGCGCCTGGTCCGATTCCAGTCGGTGGCCCAACCCCCGCGCGCGCTGTCGGGTCCGTGGTCGTGAGGCCGGTGGGGACGAAATGAGCTGTGTCGCAAGGCAGGATGTGCACTAGGCTCACTCCGTTGCTACGGAACCCGCGAGCGTGTCCTGTCGTCGAGGACTGGAGCTGATGTCATGGTCTACAATTTCTATTTGAAGGACGCCGCCGACTCAGGCCAACACTGGGGAGAGGGCACCCGTTACGTCGTTGGGAACGAACTCAAGAAGATGTTCGACGAGGTGTGCGTCCTCGATGCTTGCCCCTTCAGCAGCTCCGACTACTCGTGGGACCCGCAGAGCGTCGACGACACCTCGCTGCTCGTCTACTTCGTAAACGGGCATGACGAGAGCAAGATCCGGATAGTCAAGCCCGGAACGGGCCTTGGGCCCGGTGGCACGACCCACATCAGCAGCGCGGGCAATCTCTCGGAAGTCTACGTGTCGGCCGCCGACGGCCAGGATAATCCGGCACGAGGCATCGCCGTGCTCGCGTTTCACGAGGCGATGCACAACCTCTTGAAGCTGGGCAACGGGCTGCACGCCACCGGCGGCATGGGGATGGCGGCGGCCACCATCTTCTCGAACTCGTCCTTATCGCCGAAGAACAAAGCGCTGATGGCCCCCGTCATGGGGAAGAAGATCCGGCAGAACTCCTCGTTTCTGTGATGGATCGTAATGGGTGTGTCTGACTCCACATCATGCGACGACAGTAGCGGCCGCAGACGCGGCACGCTTTCGCTACTCCCACCGCACGGCGTCAATTGGCTGCAATCGCGCCGCCCGCACGGCCGGGTAGATGCCGAACACCAGACCGATGACGAGCGCCGCGCCGAGCGCGACAAACACCGCGTCAAGCGACACATAGGTCGGCCACCCCGCGTAGGCGCTCACGCCCGCCGCGACCACGGCGCCAGCCGCCAACCCGGCAACGCCACCGGTCACGGTCATGGCCACGCTCTCGAACACGAACTGAATCAGAATCCACGCCTTGGTGGCCCCCACCGTGCGGCGCAGGCCGATCTCCTGCGTACGCTCCAGCACCGACGCCAGCATGATGTTCATGATGCCGATGCCGCCGACGAGCAACGTCAGTAGTGCGACGCTGCCCACGACGACGTTGAAGATGCGCTGCGTCTCGAGGCGCTGGGCCAGCAGCTCCTGAGGCGCCACGACCTGAAAATCGCGTGCTCCGTTGTGCAGTACTTCAAGCGCGCGCTCGGTCAGGACCTTGACCTCCATCGGATCTGCATCTGGAGCGACCTCCAGCCACACCTGGCTCACGGGCCGATGTGACGAGAGCTCGTGATGACCGAAGAGCACGGGCAGCGGCATGACAACGGCGGGGTCGTGGTCTGCGGCGCGCACCGATTGATCGTCGGTCGCCTCGGCCGGCGTCGTGTCGAGCACACCCACCACCGTGAGCCACTTGCCCTCCACGTTCACGGCGCTGCCAATGGGGTCCTGCGCGCCAAACAGCGCGCGCGACAGGCCGGCGCCGAGCAGGCACACTTGCTGCTTCCCGCCGTCGAGCGACGTCAGCAGGCGCCCCCGCGCGGTCGCGAGCTGACGCAGTACCAGGTAGTCGGCGGTCACCCCGAACAGGCCGGCATCGCGAGCGCCGGCAGGTCCGCTCACGCGCCCTTGACGCTCGACGACCGAGGCGGCGCGCACCACGGCCGGCAGCAGGTGGGGCAGGCGGGCCGCGTCCTCCATCTGCAAACCACTGCCACGGCCATCTTGCCCGTTCTGGCCCCGCACGACGAGATTGCGCAGACCCAGCCGATCGACCTGTCGAAGCGCCGCCCGCCGTCCGCCCTCGCTCACCGACAGCATGGCGATGAAGGCCGCCACGCCAATCACGATCCCGAGCACGCTGAGCGCCGTGCGCAACCGGAAGCGCCACATCGCGTCCAGGCTGACCGGCAGCAGCTCAGACAGCGCACCGACGCTCGGCAGGCGGGTCATGGGTCAGCGACCCGAGGGGGCAGGCGCCACGCCGCTGGCCTGGCTCGCGGCTGGTGGAAGGTCGGTGAGTCGGACACGATCGCCCGGAACGACTCCCGCCAGCACTTCGACGTGCGTTCCGTCCGAGAGCCCGAGGTCGAGTCGCCGGGTGTCTACGCCAACCGGACCGACGACGTGCGCTACTTTGTGGCCGTCGCGTTCGAACACCGCCGTGATGGGCAGCAGCGTCGCGGCCTTCCGCTCGGCGATTCTGATTTCGACCCGCGCGGTCATGTCAGGGCGCAGCGGCAGAGGCGACGCGGGCACGGCGACCCGCACCTCGTAGCGCTTGTCATCGTAGGGCC
>JANNEJ010000862.1:0-3924 GCA_031378585.1 Acidobacteriota bacterium
CGTGCCCGTGGCAATCGGCAAGCTGTTTTCTTCGTTGTTGCCGCGGGGCATGTAGAGCAGCGTGTCGCTCGGGAACGTGCTCGGCTGAATGAACTTCGCCGGGTCCGTCGGGTTCCACGTGCCGCCGAACTTCTGCCACTGCCGGTTGATGCCCGCCATCATCTGGAAGTTGTGGGACATGTTCTTGGCAACCGTCACCTCGAGCGCGCGGTACTCGAGCGTGCTCCACGAGTTGTTCTGCTGCTGGAAGATGATGCCGCGGTTCGGGTCGATGGCGCCGAAACCGCCGAACGGCTGGTTCGGCCCGCTCGGATAGATGCCGTTGACGTCCACGCGCGCCCAGTTGTCCTTGTAGACGCGGCTGATGCCCGAGATGACCACTCTGAACAGCCCCGGTAACTGGCGTCGCAGGCCCAGGATGAACTCGTCCACGTAGGGCTGGTGCAGGTCGTCGGCGAATTCGTAATCGGCAATCGAGGCCGCGCGCGCCGGCGTGATCACCGCCTCCGAGTCCTCGAACACACCGTTGCCGTTGAAGTCGTAGACGTTGCGGGCGCCGGCCGCCTCGTTTGCGCCGAACAGCGTGATGGCATCGCGGCCCATCACCTGCTCGTGCACGCGCACGGCGCTGCCTCGCAGGATGGTGCGCGCGTCGCTCGTGAGCTGGTAGGAGAAGCCGAACCTTGGCCCGATCTCCGTGCTGGTCTGGCGCACGATGTCGAAAATCTTGTCGCTGCGCTTGACGAAGTCGGCGCGGACGCCGAGGTTCAGCGTGAGGCGGCTGGTCGGCCGCCACGAATCCTGGACGTAGATGCCGATGTCCCGGTCCTCCGCCTGGCGGGTCGTCAGGTTGGTGGGCGTCTGGTAGAGCCTGCGGAACGGAACGGTTCCCGCCGCGATGTTGTTGGGATCGCGCAGCCGATGCTCCTCGAGCACGAAGCCGTCGTTGACGTAGTAGGTCACCTGGTCGTAGGTGCTCCGCGGCGCGGCGAAGATGCCGGTCTGGAACTGGTGGCTGCCGAGCCAGCCGTCCTTGTAGTAGGTCAGGTCGCCGCGCAGGATGATCTGCGAGGCCGGCTGATACGAGTAGGACTGCAGGTTGCCGCCCTCGAGGATGCGGCCGTCGCCCTGCAGCGTCGCGCCGGACGGCGTGGCGTTGTTGTGAATGATGACCTGTGGCCCGCTCAGGCCGAGCGCCTGGAAGGTGGCGGCATCGGACCCCCCCTTGCCGTTGTTCGAAGCCGTGACGGTCGTCGTCACGCTCCCCCCACTCACCGACGTCACCTTGCCGCTGTAGAGCGGGCCACCGGTGGACTGCGCGGCAATCGGCTCGTAATTGAACTCGCGGTTGCCGGTGAGCAGCAGGCGGTCGCGCTGGTAGAAGGCCTGCACGTCGTGCGTGCCGATGCGGCTGGTCACCTTGACGAACGGCTGCCAGCTCTCGCTGTCGTTGTCGAAGAGCGCCGCGCCGGGCTTGTAGGCCTGGAGGCGCGCCACTTCGGCCGCGGTGCGGCTGATGCCGCTCGAGGACACCGCCCGGCGCAGCGCGCCGAAGAACCACGCCTTGTTGCGCATGATCGGGCCACCGAATGCGCCGTCGCCTTGGCGCACGTAGGCCGTGGTGGGCGTGCCGCCGGTGCCGGGCTTGCACCCCGGCGCGTCGGAGCAGTTGTCCACGTTGTTGCCGTTCCACCGGTAGGGCTGATACGCGAACGCGCCGCTCCCTTTGAAGGTGTTGCCGCCGCTCTTGGTGATGATGTTCATCACGAGGCCCACGCCCATCGGCGAGGCCGCGTCGACGCCGCCGGTCTTCACCTGGGTGTCGGCCACCATGTCGGCGCCGAGCGACACGTAGGTGAGCTGCGCGTCGTGGTAGTTGCTGGCGATGGTGCCCTCGAGCTGCAGGACGTGCGCGAAGTGCTCGGTGGCGTGACCGAAGTACACTTGGCGGCCACTGCCGTCGTCGAACGCGCGCGAGATGACACCGGGCGTGAGTTCCAGGAAGTCACTGTAGTTGCGCCGCGCCTGGATGGGCATCAGCCGCTGGAACTCGCCGTCGATGTTGAGGACGTTGCTCGCCTTGTCGACCTCGATCATGGGCGAGTCGCCCGACACCGTGACGGTCTCCTGCAGCGAGCTGAGCTGCATCGTGACATCCACCTGGAAAGTCGATCCCGTGCGGATCAGGATCCCTTCGCGCCGGAAGGTCGCAAACCCGGTGAGCTCCGCCGTGATGGTGAACGTGCCCGGGGCGAGGTTGATGAGCCGATACTCGCCACGTTCGTTGCTCACGGCCGATTGCGGCCCGAGCATCTCGGGCGCCGTGGCCGTGACGGTCACGCCGGGCAGGGCGAGTCCCTGGCCGTCCACGATGACGCCGCGCAGCCCGCCAAGGCCGCTCTGCGCCGACGCGGCGGCGGCCCAGCCCAGGATCAATGCCGCCGTGATGAACGCTCGTGCTGTCCTCATGGGTCCTCCTTACAATGCGATTCGTATGACGCCCACCGTGCGGGAGCGACGGAGGCCAGAGATCTGGCGCAGGCCGGCGACGGATGGGAACTGCGGCTGATTATAGGGGCGCGTCTCCCGGAATCAACTGGTGTTTTGGGCAGCATTGATCGCCCAGTTCGGGCCCCGCCGAGCCGTCTTGCGGTCGTGTGACTGCGCTACACTCCCGGCAGTCGACTCCGATCCCGCCCGAGGAGGGCCCGCCCATGACGCGCCATCGCCTGCTCGTCGTCTCGTGCGCTCTACTGCTGCCGCTGCCGGGGGTTGCCCTGGCGCAGCGCCCGATGACGATCGTGGACCTTATCAGCGTGCCCGTCGTGAGCGCGCCGCAACTGTCGCCCGACGGCACGCAGGTGGCCTACGTGCAGGCGGATGCCGACTGGGCAGCCAACAAGCGGATTGCGCACCTATGGCGCGTGCGCACCGACGGAACCGGGGCCGTGCAGCTCACGTCGGGCAGAGACGGGGAAGCGCAGCCGCGCTGGTCGCCCGATGGCAAGTGGCTCGCGTTTGTCGGGAAGCGCGACGGCGCCGAGACGGCGCAGATCCAGCTGCTGCCGATGGACGGGGGCGAGGGCCGCGCTCTGACCGCGCACGCGACGGCGGCAAGCAGTCCGGCGTGGTCGCCTGACGGTCGCGTGTTGTACTTCATGGCCGAGGACGCCAAGTCGGCTGACCAGGTCGCGCGCGAGAAGGCCAAGGACGACGTCTACGCCTTCGACGAGAACATCCACCAGAGGCACCTCTGGCGGATCGACGTGGCGAGCCGGACCGAAACGCGGGTGACGACCGGCGACTTCTCGATACTCAGCTACGAGTTGTCGAATGACGGGCAGCGCATCGCCCACCACCGCGCTCCGAGCACGGTGCTCGGCGACACCGGGCAGAGCGAGGTGTGGGTGATGGATGCGAGCGGCGGCGGCGCCGTGAAGCTCACGAAGAACGACGTGGCCGAAAGCGGCGCCAGCCTCTCGCCCGACGGGACGCAGGTGCTGTTCCTGTCCCAGGCCAACGAGCGCTTCGAGACCTACTACAACGCCAACCTCTTCGTGATGCCCGCCGGCGGCGGCGCCGCGCGCGACCTGACGAAGGACTTCGCCAACGAGGTGACCGACGCGGCGTGGTCGAGCGACGGCCGCACCATCTACGTCGTGGCCAATCTGGGCGTGCACAGCCAGCTGTTCGCGATTCCAGCGGCCGGCGGCGCGGCGCGCGCGCTTACGTCGGGGAATCACGCGATCTCCGGCTGGAGCTACGCTCCCGCGCCGGGACGGCACGTGTTCACCAAGGACGACCCGGCCAGCGCCGGTGACGTCTGGACGATGACGAGCGGCGCGCCCACGCAGGTGAGCCACGTGTTCGATCGCTACGCGCGCGACTTCCAGCTGCCGCGCCAGGAGAAGGTGGCGTGGAAGG
>JANNEJ010000898.1:0-4627 GCA_031378585.1 Acidobacteriota bacterium
GAGCGCCGCGGCGAGCGCCGCCTCGGCCGTGACCGTGATGAATGCGTTGAGCCGCGGATTGAGCGCGGCGATGCGCTCGAGGCACGCTTCAGTGAGGCGGGTCGACGTGGTCTCGCCCCGGGCCAGTGCGCCTCGCAGCTCGTCGATGGTCTGCCCCTGCCAGTTGCTCACGAGCGCGGAGCCTCGGGAACTGCCGGGGCGCCGCCCGCGCCGTCGCCGTCGGCGCGTTCGTTCCAGTCGGCCGCGCGCAGCGCCGTCGTCGACGCGGCGAGCCCCTGCAGCACGGGCCTCAGTTCGGGCATGCCGCGCCGCTCCGCATCCGCCTCCGCCGCCGCCAGCCATCGTTCCACGCTCATTCTTGGACCTCCATGCCGTGCAGCGTAGCAGCTGTGACAAGCCCCAGCCCCCAGCCCCTAGTCCCCAGCCCCTAGTCCCCAGTCCCCGGTCCCCAGTCCCCAGCCCCTAGTCCCTGTTCTTGATCGCCAATGCCACGCCGTCGCCCACTGGCAGCCACGTCGTGTGCATGCGGGGATCCGCACTCAGGCGCGCGTTGTAGGCCGCGATGGCGGCCGTGTCGGCCGCGGGCTCGCGCGGCGTCGTCACAAGTCCCGGCACGACCTCGCCGCTCCACAGCACGTTGTCGGTCACGAGCAGTCCGCCGGGTCTGAGAAGAGCCACGAGCCGGTCCAGCATGGGGCCGTACTGAGTCTTGTCGCCGTCTTGAAAGATCAGGTCGAAGGGGCCCGCCAGCTTGTGCAGGTAGCGATCGGCGTCGCCAATCATCACGTTGACCCGGTCATCGACGCCCGCCTCGCGGAAGTGCCCGCGGGCCGTCGTGGCGCGCCCATGATCCCGTTCCAACGTGACCAGCAGGCCCGAGGCCGGTAGCGCCGTGGCCATCCACACCGTCGAGTAGCCGATGGCCGTGCCGATCTCGAGCACGCGCGTGGCCCCGCTGCTGCGCGTCAGCGCGTGCAGCAGGGCGCCGGTGAGCGGATCGACAATGGGCACGCCGGTCGCCTGGCCCTCGTCGCGGATGCGATCGAGCACGTCGGACGGCGGGCGTGTGAGGCCCGCGAGGTAGGCGGCGACAGCAGGCGGCGTCAAGGCGCTCATCGGCTGGCCGATTGTAGGCTAGGCTGAACGACGTGAGACACACCAAGATCGTGGCCACGCTCGGCCCAGCGACGAAAGACGACGCCGCGCTCGACGCGTTGCTCGCAGCCGGCGTGGATGTCGTCCGCCTCAACTTCTCGCACGGCACCCACGACACCCACAGGGCGACCTACGACCGGGCACGCGCCGCGGCGGCACGGGTCGGCCGTCACGTGGCCATCATGCAGGACTTGAGCGGGCCCAAAATCCGCACCGGTCTGCTCGCAGGCGGCCAGCCACTCGACCTAAGCGAAGGCGACCTACTCGTGGTGGCCACGGGCGACTTCGTGGGCGGACCAGGACGCGTGTCCACCACCTATGCCGAGCTGGCCAGGTCGGTGAAGGCCGGCGACCGCCTGCTGCTCGACGACGGACGGATCGAACTGGCCGTGGAAGGCAGCGACGGCGTCGCGATTGTGACGCGCGTGGTCAACGGCGGCACGCTGGCGGAGCACAAGGGCATCAACGCGCCGTCGGTGGCGCTGCCAACCGGCGCGCTCACGCTGAAGGACGCCCAGGATCTCGCGTTCGGGCTGTCGCTCGGCGTCGACCTCGTGGCGCTCAGCTTCGTGCAGTCGGCCGGCGACCTCACGAGCGCGCGTGCGCTGGCGGTAGCCCACGGAGTGGCCGACATTCCGCTCGTCGCCAAGCTCGAGCGGCCCGAGGCGATTGCCCGCCTCGACGAGATTCTCGACCATGCCGACGCGGTGATGGTGGCTCGCGGCGACCTGGGACTCGAAGTGCCGTTCTCGCGCGTGCCGCGCGTGCAGAAGGACATCCTGCGCACGGCCAACGCCCGCGGCGTGCCCGTGATCGTGGCCACGCAGGTGCTGGAGTCGATGATCAACGAGCCGCGACCCACGCGCGCGGAGGTGAGCGACGCGGCCAGCGCGGTCGACATGGGGGCGAGCGCCATCATGCTCGCCGGCGAAACGGCCGTGGGGAAGTATCCCGTCCGTGCCGTTGAGGCGCTCGACGCCATCATCCGCGACGCTGAATCTGACGGCGTGCACCTGCCGTCCGCGGTGCCGCGCCTGGCGAGCGAAGGCCCCTGGGAACACTCGTCGGCGCTGGCCGACGCCGCGATTGGCCTGGCCACGCGCGCTCACGCCGGCGCCATCGTGGCCGTCACGCGCGAGGGTCGCACCGCGCGCCTGCTGTCGAGCGGCCGTCCATCGGCGCCCATCTATGCCGTGACGGATCGCCCCGAAGTGGCCCGCCGGCTCGCGCTCTGGTGGGGCGTGTGCCCGCTCGTCGTGTCGCTCGAGGGCGAGGTCGACCAGGTGGCGGCGCGTGTCGTCGATCACCTGCGCGGCATCGGTGCGCTCGCGGCGTCACCGACCGCGGTGATCGTCAACGTGAGTCCCGACCTGGATCGGGGTGCGGCGAACTTCGTCAAGATCAGGCGGGCCTGACCGCCTGGACAAGTCGGCCCCGCGAGGCCGACGCGCACTACTTCGCGAAGCGCTCGAGTCGATACGGCGTGAGGATCTCCACCTCCACCTGGTCGAGCAGCTCGATCGCGGCCAGTTGGCCCACGGCCGGCGCGAGCGTGATGCCGCTGTGCATGGCGGCCAGGTAGACGTTGGGCCGTGAGTTGACGCGGCCGATGATGGGCTGTCCGTCGGCCGGGAGGACCCGAAAGCCGAGGGTGACGCGGTCGAGCGTTGCGTCTGCCAACCGCGGCACGAACCGGCCGGCGCCCTCGAGCAGCCGGTGGCCCACGGCCGCGCTCGTGTCGCGTGACGGCTGCCCGGCGAAGTCTACGCCGGTCACGATCTCGCCGTTGGGCAATTGCTTCAGCGTGGCCCCCGGCGCCACGATGATGCGCTCGAGCAGGCGGGCGTGTGGTCTGGTGTGCGCCAGCAGGCCCAGCGATTCCTCCATCGGCACGTCGAATCCAAGCAGCGTGCCGAGCAGCGGCATCTCGACACCGGTCGCGATCACCACGGCGTCCACGGCGATAGTGTCGTTGCCCACGCGCAATCCGCGCACGCTCGCGCCGTCCATGTCGAATGCCGACACAGCGGCCGGATAACGGACGACGGCGCCGTGCGCCACGGCGGCTTCGAGCAGCAGCGTCGTCGCCGCCACCGGATCCAGCGTGCCTTCTTCGTCGCAGAAGCTGCCGGCCGAGACAGGGCCGGGTTCGAGCATCGGCACCAGGCGTCGCATCTCGGACGCATCGACGAGCCGTGCGCTGTAGCCCCACGCCTGCTGCGCGGCCACGGCGCGACGAACGGCATCGGCCTTGTCGGCCTCCGTCTGCCACTGCAGCGTGCCGCCCCACTGCATGACCAGACGCGGGCCCAGTTCGTGCTGCAGGCGGCGCCAGCCGGCCATGCCGAGGTGGTTCAGCTCGTAGTAGCCGCGTGGACGTTTCGACCCCGCGTTGATCCAGGCAAACGAGTTGGCGGTGGCGCCGGTGGCCGGCGCGCGCTTCTCGAGCAGATGCACCTCAGCGCCGCGCTTGGCCAGGTGGTACGCGATCGACGCGCCCATGATGCCCCCGCCGACGACGGCGATGCGTCGCGGCGCGCGCGCCCCGAGCCGCACCGACCGCGTGGCGAGGGCCATCGTGGCGAGGCTCAGCGTGGCTACGAAGTGACGACGAAGCACGTGACGCATGGCGATGTCCCTCTCCTTGGTCCCTGGCCCCGAGTCCCGAGTCCCGAGCCCCGAGCCCCGAGTCCCGAGTCCCGAGTCCCGAGCCCCGCCTATATAGTGGCGCCGTCGCGCACGAACGCACCGCGCTCGAAGCGATCGACGGCAAACGGCGCGATGTCGAACGTGCGGCTCGCGCCCACGCGCACGAGCTCCGACACGACGAGCCCGGTCGCCGGTGACATCATCAAGCCGTGCCCGCTGAAGCCGCTGGCGAAGATGCATCCCGCAAGCGACGGGTGCGCGCCGAGCACCGGGTTGTGGTCGGGCGTCATCTCGTAGTGTCCGGCCCAGCCGTGCACGTCGGTCACGTCCACAGCCGCCGGCAGCCGCCGCGTGAGTGCGGGATAGAAATCGCTCTCCCAGCGCACGTCGTCGCACTCCAGGTTCTCGCCGGCCGGCTCATCCCACTTCGTGAAGGCGAGGATGATCCGGTCGGGTCCGCCGGGCGCGACCGCATCGTCGTGGCGCCAGTGCACGCCGCCGGGGTCGATCACCATCGGGAAGCGTGAGGGCCACAAGTACGGCAGCGTGCAGCGGAAGAGCAGCTGGCGCACCGGTTCGACCGGGACAGCGAGACCCGCGAGCGCGGCGACGCGCCCCGCGAGCGCGCCCGCGGCGTTCACGACCACTGGCGCATCGAGCCGGCCGCCCCCGGCGAGCTGGACGCCCTCGACGCGTCCACCCGAGACGTGGATGTCCACGACCTCGTCGGTCACGTATTCCACGCCAGCCGCCTCGGCCGCAGCGCGAAAGCCGAAGAGCACTTCGCGCGGATTCGCGTAGCCATCCTGCGGTCCAAAGAGCC
>JANNEJ010000924.1:0-2111 GCA_031378585.1 Acidobacteriota bacterium
GAATCTGCCGATGGCCGGGAGCGCGAGCCGACCGATCATGACCAACACTGACGCGACGCGAACCCGCGTGGCCATCGTGGGCGCCACCGGCTATGCCGGGCAGGAGCTCGTGCGCTTGCTGGCGCGGCATCCCCACGCCGCGCTCACCACCGCGACCGCGTCGCAGGCCACGAGCACGCCCCGGCGCCTGCCAGGTCTGACGCGGATCTGGGACGGCGACGTCGTGCCGCTCGACCCGCAGGTGGTCGCCGCCAGCGCCGACGTGGTGTTCCTGGCATTGCCAGAAGCCGCATCTGCCGAGATGGGCGCGACGTTCCTCGCCGCCGGCCGGCGCGTGATCGATCTGTCCGGCGCATTTCGCCTGCGCGACGAGGCGGCGCGCGCCCGGTGGTATCCGGCCACGACCACGATGCCCGAGGGCGTCGTGTACGGACTGGCAGAATTCACCGGTGCGCAGATTCCCGCCGCGCGACTCGTGTCGTGCCCGGGCTGTTACCCCACGGCCTCCCTGCTGGCTCTGCAGCCGCTCGCTGAGGCCGGCCTGCTCAAGAACGGCGCAGACGTCATCGTCGATGCGAAGTCGGGCGTGTCTGGCGCCGGGAAGGCGCCGAGCGACCGGACGCATTTTTGCGAGAACCACGGGAGCGTGGCGGCCTATGCGCTCTTCGGCCACCGCCACACGGCCGAGATGACGCAGTCGCTCGGACGCGAGGTGACGTTCACCCCGCACCTGGTGCCGCTCGACCGCGGTCTCCTCTCCACGATCTACGCGCGGCTCGCACCGGGCGTGACTGCCGCCCTGGTGGCCGACACCCTCCAGCGCGCGCACGCGCGCTCGATCTTCGTGCGTCTCACGGGCGACGCGTTGCCCGAGATCAAGCACGTGGCGCACACCAACTTCTGCGACATCGGCTGGAAGGTCGATGAGGCCACCGGCCGGATCATCCTCGTGTCGGTCATCGACAACTTGCTCAAGGGCGCAGCCGGACAGGCCGTGCAGAACTTCAATCTGCTCATCGGCGTGGACGAGCGGGCGGGCCTGCTGTGACCGGCCGTCCCGTGGTGCTGAAGTTCGGCGGCGAGCTGCTCGAGGATCCGGCGCGCGTCAGAGCCATCGCCAAGGTCGTGCGGCAGGCCGCGGCCAGGATGCCGCTCGTGGTCGTGCACGGCGGCGGGCGCGAAATCGACCGCGCGCTCGCGGGGGCCGGCATCGTGAAACAGCAAATCGACGGCCTTCGCATCACCGATGCGGCAACGCTCGAGGTCGTCGTGGCGGTGCTTGCCGGCACCCTCAACACCCGCCTGGTCGCACTCTTGAACGCGGGCGGCGTGCCGGCCGTGGGCCTCACTGGCGCCGATGCCGGCGTGGCGCCCGTGCGCAAAGCGACACCACTCACCACGGCTGCGGGCGCGCGCGTGAGTCTGGGACTTGTGGGCGAGCCGGTCCGGATTGGCCGCCCGGCCCTGCTGACCCGCCTCATGGCGGCGGGCTTCGTGCCCGTGATTGCCAGCGTGAGCGCGTCGGCGAGCGGAGGGCTCTTCAACGTCAACGCCGACACGCTCGCCGCCAACATCGCGGCCCGGCTCACGGCGAAACGACTGGTGATCGCCGGCGCCACGGCGGGCGTGCTCGACGGACACGGCGCCACGTTGCCCGTCGTGGACGCGGCGGCGGCCAGGCGCATGGTCGCATCGGGCACGGCAAGTGCTGGCATGATTGCCAAGCTGGCCGCGTGCCGCGCGGCGGCCAGGCGCGGCGTGAGCGATGTGCGGATCGCCGATGGCCGCGTACCCGCGACGTTGCTGAAGGCGTTGATGGGTGAGGCGGCGGGCGCCTGGACGCGGATCAAGTGAGGACGATTGTGAGCACTGCCACCGACATTCACGCGACTGAAGCCCGCTACGTCCTGCAGACCTACAAGCGTTTGCCGGTCGTCTTCGTGCGCGGCGAGGGCACGCGCGTGATCGACAGCGAGGGACGCACGGGGCTGGACGCGCGCGGACCGACCTCGCGATGGATCGACGCCAGCGGCGTAATTGACCCCCAATTCGGCCCCGGCGGCGTGGGCATCATCTGCCATCCCCGCAATGAACGCTTTCCGTCACAATGG
>JANNEJ010000998.1:0-2272 GCA_031378585.1 Acidobacteriota bacterium
CGAATGCTACGATCCAGGTGACGTGCCGCGCATCTACCTTGACCACAACGCCACGACGCCCCCTATATCGCCCGCTCTGGAGCGTTTCAATAGGGCTGCGTCCGAGACCTGGGGCAACGCCTCGAGCGTGCACCACTTCGGTCAGCAGGCCAAGGCCGTGCTCGATGACGCGCGGGCCGCAGTCTCGGCCTTGATCGGGGCGGAGCCGTCTGAGGTCGTCTTCACCGCCGGCGGCACCGAAAGCGACAACGCCGCCATCCGGGGGGCTGCCGAGGCGCTCGAGGCCGCGGGACGCCGGCACGTCATCGTTTCGAGTATCGAACACGAGGCCGTGCTGCAGACGGCAAAGGCACTCGGGCGCCGCGGATGGACCATCACTTACCTGCCGGTCGGACGGTCGGGCGTCGTGGAGCCAGATGCCCTTGCCGTCGCCCTCACGGACACGACCGCACTGGTCTCGGTGATGCATGCCAACAACGAAATCGGCACGCTGCAGCCGATTGCGGCCCTGGCCGCGCTGGCCCGGCGCCGCGGCGCGGTGTTTCATACCGACGCCGTGCAGACCGTCGGGAAGCTGCCCGTCGACGTGCAGGCGCTCGGCCTGGACTTGCTCTCGCTCTCGGCCCACAAGTTCGGCGGCCTGAAGGGCACCGGCGCGCTGTGGGTGCGGCGCGGTGTGCGGCTTGGGCCCTTCATGACGGGGGGACGTCAGGAGCGCAATCGCCGCGCCGGCACCGAGAACGTACCCGCGATTGCCAGCATGGGCGCGGCCGCGGAGCACGCGCGTACCGCGGCGGCCGAGGCCGCACCACGCCTTGCGGCGTTGCGCGATCGACTGGAGCAGGGCGTGCTCGCGCGCGTGCCCGACACGGCCGTGAATGGCGATCCGTCGTCGCGCGTACCCAACACCACCAACATCTCCTTCGATCGCGTGGAGTCTGAGTCGCTGCTCATCGCCCTCGACCTCGAGGGCGTCGCCGTGTCGTCGGGTTCGGCCTACTCGTCGGGCACCCTCGAGCCGTCGCACGTGCTCAAAGCGATGGGCCATCCCCACCAGCGCACGCTCAACTCGTTGCGCTTCAGTCTCGGCCAGGGCAACACCGAGGCCGAGATCGACCACGTGCTCGACGTGCTGCCGCGGCTGGTCACGAAACTCCGCAGCCTGGCGAGGCGATAGTGCGGGAACCGGCCATCGGGGCGCAGGGACCTGAGCGCGCGACGCGGATTGTCGTCGCGATGTCGGGCGGCGTGGATTCGTCGGTCGCCGCGGCCCTGCTCGCCGAGCAGGGTCACGACGTGGTCGGCGTCTCGATGCAGCTGTACGACAACAGCGGCGGCTTCGGCACCTGCTGCACAATCGACGACCTGCACGACGCCCGCCGAGTGGCGGCGCGCCTCGGCATCCCGCACTACATCGTGAACTTCGAGTCGCACTTCCACGCGCACGTGCAGCAGAACTTCATCGATGAGTACGCGCGCGGACGCACGCCGATCCCGTGCGCGCACTGCAACAGCGAGGTCAAGTTCAGTGAGTTGCTGTCGCGCGCGGGCGGTTACGGCGCCTCCCACCTGGCCACGGGACACTATGCACGACTCGACCGTCGCGACGACGGGCGCGTCCGCCTCCGGCGCGGGCGCGACGCCGCCAAGGACCAGAGCTACTTCCTGTTCTCGCTCACCCAGGCCCAGCTTGCCGTGGCGTCGTTCCCCGTCGGCGATCTGCCCAAGGACGAGGTGCGGGCGCACGCGCATCGTCTGGGCCTCGCAGTGGCCGACAAGCCCGATAGCCAGGAGATCTGCTTTGTGCCAGGCGGCGACTACGCCGCCTTCCTCGAGCGCGCCGAGCCTGGGCTCGCGGCTGCCGGTACGATCGTCGACCACACCGGCCGCACACTCGGCACGCACGGCGGCGTGCACCGCTTCACCGTCGGCCAGCGCAAGGGCCTGGGCCTGTCGGTGGGCGTGCCGCTCTACGTCGTGGCCATCGACGCGACCGCACAGGCGGTGACCGTGGGCCCGCGCGAAGCGCTCGACCGGCACACCCTCACCGCATCGAAGGTCAACTGGATTTCGGGCGACGCACCCAGTGGCTGGACCGCAGTGACCGCACAAATCCGCCATCGGCACCGCGCAGCGTCCGCCCGCGTGCGCGCGCTCGACGGCGGGCGCGCGGAAGTAGAGTTCGAGGCGCCGCAGACCGCGGTCAGTCCCGGCCAGGCCGTCGTGTGCTACGACGGCGACGCCGTACTTGGCGGCGGCTGGATTGACTAGG
>JANNEJ010000999.1:0-3558 GCA_031378585.1 Acidobacteriota bacterium
AGATGTCCTTTTCCTTCTCGAGCTCGGCCCCGGGCACCTGGTCGCGACTCACGAAGCGAGGATCGGCGGCGGCCACATGCATGGCGATCTCCCTCACGAGGGCCTGGAAGCCGTCGGTGCGCGCCACAAAGTCGGTCTCACAGTTCACTTCGACGAGCACGCCCACCTTGCCGCCCATGTGAATGTAGTGCCCGACGATACCTTCCTTCGTGGCCCGGCCGGCACGCTTGGCCGCGGTGGCCTGACCCTTCATGCGCAGAATCTCGAGGGCCTTGTCGGCGTCGCCGTTGGCTTCGCTCAGGGCCGACTTACAGTCCATCATGCCGGCGCCGGTCTTGTCGCGCAGCTGCTTCACCATTTCTGCCGTAATTGCCATATCGTCTCCATCGGGACGCCCTTTGGGGGCGTCGTGTTGCCGTCGCGTCAGTGAGCTGACGCGGTACAAGAAAAAGCCGGCCGGAGTTCCGCTCGCGGCCGGCGTGCAGCAATGAACGCGACGACGCTAGGCCGTCGGTGCAGGAGTCGGCGTTTCGGCGCGTTGCGGACGGCGAATCGCCGCCGGACGCACAACTCGGGCGGCTTCGTCGGCGGCAGTCTGTTCGGCCTGCAACGCGGCCGCGTCGGCGCGGCGCGATTCGCGTTCAGCCTGTCCGTCGAGCACCACGTCGGCGACACGCGCCGCAAAGAGCTTGATCGAGCGCAGGGCGTCGTCGTTGCCGGGAATCACGAAGTCGACTTCGTCGGGGTCGCAGTTGGTGTCGACGATGCCGATGACCGGAATCTTCAACTTGCGCGCCTCGTCGACCGCGATCTTTTCTTTGCGCGTGTCGACGACGAAGAGCGCGTCGGGTAACCGCGACATGTGACGAATGCCGTCGAGGTTCTTCTGAAGCTTGCGCTTCTCTTTCTCGGCTTTCGCGATTTCCTTCTTCGGCATGACCTCATAGCGGCCGTCGGTTGACATCGCTTCGAGATCGCGCAGACGGGCAATGCTGCGCTGAATGGTCGTGAAGTTCGTGAGAAGTCCGCCGAGCCAACGCTCGTTGATGTAGTACATCCCACAACGCGCAGCTTCAGTGGCGACGACGTCCTGCGCCTGCCGCTTGGTGCCGACAAACAGAATCGTCTTGTCGTCAGCTACCAGTCGACGCACATACGCTTCCGCCTCGTTGAACAGCTTCACGGTCTTACCGAGGTCCAGAATGTAGATGCCGCTGCGTTCGCCGAAGATGTAGGGCTTCATCTTCGGGTTCCAGCGTTTCGTCTGGTGACCAAAATGCACACCTGCCTCGAGCAGGTCCTTCATCGCGAGTGGGGCCAAGCGTCCTCCATCCATCGGTCGTTTACCGCTTGCTGAACTGGAACCGCTTGCGGGCTCCGGCCAGACCATACTTCTTGCGTTCCTTCGCGCGAGAATCGCGCGTCAGGAGCCCGTCCTTCTTCAACTTGCCGCGCAGTTCGAGATTGAACGCGCACAGCGCGCGGGCAATGCCGAGGCGAATTGCACCGGCCTGGCCGGCCACGCCGCCACCCGCTACCGTGCACAGCACGTCGAACTTCTCACCGGTCTCGGTGAGATTCAGCGGCGTCTTGACGGCAATGCGCAACGACTCGGTGGGGAAGAACTCGGCAAACTCGCGCCGGTTCACGGTGATGGTGCCCGAACCGGGACGCAGGAACACGCGGGCCGTGGACGTCTTGCGCCGTCCGGTGGCGTAATACTGGAGTGCAGCCAACTTATGACACCTCGAACGAAACCGGCTGCTGCGCCGCATGCGGATGCGTGGCCCCGGCATAGACTTTAAGTTTTCCGTACATCGCATCGCCGAGGATCGACTTCGGCAACATGCCGCGCACCGCCTCTTCCACGAGGCGCGCGGGCTGGCGCTGGCGCACGATCTTGGCGCGCTCTTCGCGCAGTCCGCCCTCGTAGCCGGAGTGGTGGCGATAGATTTTCTGGTCTTCCTTGCGGCCCGTCAGCCTGACTTTGGCGGCGTTCACGATCACCACGTGATCGCCCGTGTCGAGGAACGGGGTATAGGTCGCCTTGTGCTTGCCCTGGAGCATCTTGGCTGCAGCCGTGGCGATCCGCCCGAGCACCTTGCCCTCAGCGTCGATCACGTGCCAGCGCCGCGCCACCGTTGCGGGTGTCGCCACATACGTTCGCATCGTTTCAGTACCCTTCTCGTTCATGCCGGTTCACGGCAAACCCAAATAATAAGCCTGTTTCCTTAAACCGGTCAAGCGGCAATCCACATGGCAGGCCTCGATCACGGTTCTGTGCATGTTGCGCCCCATCACAGGCTCGTCTCTGCTACCATATGCACGCTCATGCACGAATCTGCAACTGACCGTGGCGGCGTTCATGCTCGGAGGTGCACGGCAGTGCTCGCTCCAAGCCCAACCAGCTAAATGAGTTGCGCTTGTGTGGGGTGGCCGTCCTGCCGATAGAACCCTGTGGAGTCAACTGGCGTGCCAAACCTGGCGATACGGAAAATTCTGTCATCGGCGCTCGGATCTGTATGTGCGGGAACTGACACCTTCGGCACGGTGCACCGACGCCCATCACAGTTTCGGGCGATTTCCAGCCGTAGCTAGAACTCTCAGCTGTTGGTACCGGGTTTGCCATAACGGGTTCGGACGTCGCAGAGACAAGCGTCTCGGCGATGAGGAAGGGAAGGCGGCGTAAGTGCTCTTCAACAGAAGCAAGCCGGTGGTTGGCCTGGACATCGGATCCAGTTCCGTCAAGGCGATCGAGCTCAAGGCGTCGGGGCGCGGTTTCAAGGTCGTGGCCTTGGGCGTCGAACCCGTGCCGCCTGACAGCATCGTCGACGGCGCGATCATCGACGCCGGTGCGGTGACGGATGCCGTGCGTCGCGTGCTCGAGTCGCCGCGGTTCAGGGCCAAGGACGTGGTCGCCTCCCTTTCGGGTAGGTCGGTCATCGTCAAGAAGATCAGCCTCCCAGTCATGAGCGACGAGGACCTGAGCCAGTCGATTCAGTGGGAAGCCGAACAGTACATCCCGTTCGACATCCAGGACGTGAACCTCGACTACCAGATCCTGACACCGGTATCCCAGCGCCAGGGCACGATGGAAGTGCTGCTCGTGGCCGCCAAGAAAGACAAGATCGCCGACTATACCGGCGTCGTGAGCGCCGTGGGACGCACTGCGGTCGTGGTCGACGTCGACGCCTTCGCCCTGCAGAACGCGTATGAAGCCAACTACGGCATCGAACCCGGCCGGGTGGTTGCCCTCGTGAATGCGGGCGCCAGTGCCACCAACATCAACCTCGTATGCGACGGCACGTCGCTCTTTACGCGCGATGTCGGCATTGGTGGCAACGCCTTCACCGAGGCGATCCAGAAGGAACTGGGCTTGCCCTTTGAGATCGCGGAAGACGCCAAGAAGGGTCTTCCGGTCGAGGGCGTCCGTCCAGACGAATTGCGCCCGGTGCTGACCGCGGTCATGGACAACGTGCTGCTGGAGATCGAAAAGACGTTCGACTTCTTCAAGGCGACCTCCGCAAACGACCGGATCGACCGCGTGCTCGTCAGCGG
>JANNEJ010001013.1:0-3658 GCA_031378585.1 Acidobacteriota bacterium
GATGAAGGCAAAGCTGATGGCCTCGGAGAAGCCCATGCCGAGCATGGCCCGGCGCACGCGTGCGTCGCGCGCGATGCGCGCATCGGAGGGCGGCGGCGCGTGGTGCACGGGTGGGAACGTGGCGGGGAGGTGCTCGAACCCGTGGTGCCGGCCCACCTCCTCGATGATGTCTTCAGCGCGGACGACGTCTGGCCGCCAGCCCGGTACGGTGACGCGCCAGGCGGGCGCGGACCCTTCCGCCGCCAGCGTGAACCCGAGCGCGGCCAGGAGACGTTCTACCTCGGATGGCGGCACGGGCATGCCGAGGAGCGCCTCGATGTGGGCGTGCGTCACCGGTATGACCCGCGGCACATGCGGGCGTGGCTGCGCGTCGACCATCGTGCCGTCGACGCGCCCGGCCCCGATGAGCTCGAGCAGACCACATGCGCGGGCCATGGCGGTGGCTTGGGCCGTGGGATCGGCCCCGCGCTCGAAGCGCATCGACGCCTCTGAACGCAGGCCCAGGCGCTTGCTGGTTGCGCGCACCGATTGCGGCTTGAACCACGCACTCTCGAATACGATGCGCGTCGAGTCGGCGCGCACTTCGGAGTCGGCGCCGCCCATGACGCCGCCAATCGCCGCCGCGCGTGCTGCATCCGCAATGACCAGCACGTCGGACGTGAGCGTGCGGGCCTTGCCGTCGAGCGTGGTGATGATTTCGCCGGCACGCGCCTGTCGCACCACGATGGCCGCGTCGGCCAGACGCGCGTGGTCGAAGGCGTGCATCGGCTGTCCGAGTTCGAGCAGCACGTAGTTGGTGATGTCGACGACGTTGCTGATCGGGCGCACGCCGAGAGCGGTGAGCCGGCGCTGCAGCCATGGGGGCGAGGGGCCCACGCGCACGTCAGCGGCCGCGCCCACGTAGCGCGTGCACAGTTCCGGCGCGTCGATGCGCACGCTGAAGGTGTCGCGCTCGACCTCGCGCAGTGCAGCCGAGCGCAGGTGTCCAGGCGCCGACTGGGAGGGCAGTCGCAGCGGCAAGCCGTAGACCGTGGCGATCTCGCGCGCGATGCCCACAATCGACATGCAGTCGGGGCGGTTCGCGGTCACGTCGAAGTCGAGCACGGCGTCCTCGTCGACAGGTGCCACGCCCGGCGGGGGCTCACCCTCGGGGGCCGGGTCGAGCGCTTCGAGGGCGAGGCCGCGCAGCGAGAGCCGCCGGCCGACCTCGGCCGGGCCGTCAGGAACGTCGACGAAGTCGCGCAGCCAGGAATAAAGCACCCTCATAGCGAGAACTGCTCCAGGAAGCGCAGGTCGTTTTCGTAGAAGAGCCGGATGTCGCCCACGTCCCACTTCAGCATGGCGACGCGTTCTATGCCCATGCCAAAAGCGAAGCCCGTGACCTCGGCCGGGTCGTAGCCCACGGCTTCGAACACGCCAGGATGCACCATGCCGCTGCCGAGAATTTCGAGCCAGCCCGTGTGCTTGCACACCGGACATCCCGTGCCGCCGCAGCGGATGCACCCGACATCCACTTCTGCGCTCGGTTCGGTGTAGGGAAAGAAGCTGGGACGAAAGCGCACGGGTGTGCCTGCGCCAAAGAGCGCCTCGGCCATGGCGAGCAGTGTGCCCTTGAGGTGCGCGAGCGTGATGCCCTTGCCGACGACGAGGCCCTCGCACTGGTGGAACATCGGCGTGTGCGTGAGGTCGAGATTGTCGCGGCGATAGACCGGGCCGATGGCCACGAGCCGCACCGGCGGGTCGTGCTGCTCCATGTGCCGGATCTGCATGGCCGAGGTGTGCGTGCGCAGCAGCGTGAGCGGTTGCGGCGCGAGCGGTCGCCGCCCGCGGCGGGCCGAGCCGCCTGGCGCGTGGGCGTCGGTCGCGGCGATGACTGCGGACGAGGGCATCAGGGGCGACGACAGGTAGAGCGTGTCCTGCATGTCGCGCGCGGGATGCTCTTCTGGCATGTTGAGCGCTTCGAAGTTGTGATAGTCGTCTTCGATCTCCGGGCCCTCGAGCACCTGATACCCGAGTCGCGTGAAGACGTCCTGCACCTGTTCGCGCACGAGACTGAGCGGGTGGCGATGGCCGAGCGCGGGCGCGCGTCCGGGGAGCGTGATGTCCACGGCGTTGACCGGACGGCGCGTGGCGGCGAGGGTGGCCTCCCGCTCTGCGAGCGCCTGCTCCACGCGTGCCTTGAGCGCGTTCACGAGCTGACCGAACGCGCGGCGATCGGCCGGCGGCAACGAGGGTAGCTGCGCCATCAGGTCGGCGATCTTGCCCGACTTGCGGCCGGTCCAGCCGACCTTCAGCGCTTCGAACTCGCTCGCACGCGTGGCCGGCGCACCGGCATCAGCGTCAGCGAGCGCACGCCCAAACGCGTGCTCGTGCTCGGTGATGAGGTGCGTCAGTTCGGCGAGAGTGGACATAGGGGCTCGCTTGGGATCCTAGGTGCTTGGGGCTAGGGGCTGGGGCGTGCCGATGTCGCGCGGCTAAGGGACGCGTCGTGAAGCGGCGGAATCCGGAGGCAGGTTCTGGGAGGCTTTGACTTCTTCGCGCCCTAGCCCCCAGCCCCTAGCCCCCAGTCCCTGTCTCTACACTACGCCGAGCGCGGCCTTGGCCTTGGTCACGATCGCGGCAAACGCCGCAGCGTCACGCGCCGCCAGTTCCGAGAGGCTCTTGCGATCCAGCTCGATGGCGGCCTTCTTCAGACCGTTCATGAAGACGCTGTAGGACAGGCCGTGCTCACGCGCGGCCGCGTTGATGCGCATCACCCAGAGGCTTCGGTAGTCGCGCTTCTTCCGCTTGCGGCCGGTGTAGGCGTACACGCCTGCCTTGTCGGCCGCCTCCTTCATGAACTTGTAGAGCTTGGACTTGTTCTGGAAATAGCCCTTAGTGAGCTTCTCCAGCTTCTTCCGCTTGGCACGGCGGACCGTACCGCGTTTGACGCGAGGCATGTTCGACTCCGGAAGCGGTCAGGGGCCAGGAACTGGACTTGGTCCCGCAATACTGAGGGACCGCGACATGATGACGGAACAGCCCTGACCGCCTGTCATCTGCCGGGGCTCGGGGCTCGGGGCTCGGGTTCCGGAAGAGCCGTGCTCTTCGTCGTCCGCTCCCGATACTCCGGCCCGCCGTGTGTGCGCCGTTGACGGCGCCGTTCTTCGTGTCCGAGCCCCGGGCCCCGGGCCCCGAGCCCCGCTCTAGTCGTACGGCAGCATGCGACGCAGCTTGTTCTGCTCCGAGTCGGAGACCAGCTTGCTGCCGCGGGCGTGCCGCTTCATGTGGGTAGACTTGCTCGTCAGCAAGTGACGCTTGAACGCCGCGGCGCGCGTGAACTTGCCAGTGCCGGTCTTCTTGAAGCGCTTCGCCGCGCCCCGGTGACTCTTGATCTTCAGCTTCTTCGCCATGTTCGTCTCTAGCCTTCCGTCAGCTCTTCGCTACCGTCGGCCGCCCGCGTGGGCCGCGCCGCCGGCTTGCTGCCGCGCTTCTGCGACAGGATCGTGTGCATCTGATTGCCTTCCTGCCGCGGCATCGTCTCGGGCAGGGCCACGTCGGTCAGGTCCTCGATGAGCCGGGTCAGGATGCGGTGGCCAATTTCGGGGTGCGCCATTTCGCGACCCCGGAAGAACACCGTCGCCTTCACCTTGTCGCCGTCCTCGAGGAAGCGCTCGAT
>JANNEJ010000022.1:0-3664 GCA_031378585.1 Acidobacteriota bacterium
GCGACGAGCTGGTCGATGTCCTCGCGGGTGTTGTAGAGCGCGAGCGACGCGCGCGCGGTGGCCGGCACGCCGAAGCGCGCCATCACCGGCTGCGCGCAGTGGTGACCGGTGCGAATCGCCACGCCGGCCTGATCCACGACCGTGCCGATGTCGTGCGGGTGCACGCCGTCCATCACGAACGACAGAATGCTCGCCTTCACCGGCGAGGTGCCAATGAGGCGCACGCCAGGCACGGCCTGCACCGCGTCGGTGGCGTAGGCCAGCAGCGCCGATTCGTGCGCGGCAATCGTCTCGAAGCCGACGCGTCTCAGGAAGCGCAGGCCCGCCGCCAGACCAACCGCCCCTGCGATGTGCGGGGTACCGGCCTCGAACTTGTACGGCAACACGTTCCACGTGCTCTGCTCGAAGGTGACCGTCGCGATCATGTCGCCGCCGCCCAGAAACGGCGGCATCGCCTCGAGCAAGGCCGTCTTGCCGTAGAGCACGCCCATGCCCGTCGGGCCATACAGCTTGTGCCCGGTGGCCACGTAGAAGTCGGCGTCGAGCGCGCGCACGTCCACGGCCATGTGGTACGCCGCCTGCGCCCCATCGACGAGCACGACCGCACCCACGGCGTGGGCGGCCGCGATGATCTCGGCCACCGGATTCACCGTGCCGAGCGCGTTCGAGAGGTGGCTCATGGCCACGATCTTCGTGCGCGGACCGAGCAGACGCCGGAAGGCCTCCAGGTCGAGCGTGCCGCAATCGTCGAAGGGCACGACCTTCAGCTGCGCCCCCGTGCGCGCACACGCCATCTGCCAGGGCACGATGTTGGAATGGTGCTCCATGGCCGAAATCAGCACCTCGTCGTCGGCTGCTAGATTCGCGCCGCCCCAGCTCTGCGCCACGAGGTTGATGCTCTCGGTGGCGTTGCGCGTGAAGACGATCTCGTGGGTGTGCGCGGCATTGAAGAACGCCGCCACGTCCACCCTCGCCCCCTCGAAGGCCGCAGTCGCGCGTTCCGACAGCAGGTGCACGCCGCGATGCACGTTGGCATTCGACGTCTCGTAGTACGACGCAATGGCCGCCAGCACCTCACGCGGCTTCTGCGTGGTCGCGGCGTTGTCGAGATAGGCCAGGCGCCGCCCGTGCGGACGTACCGCCAGGATCGGGAACTCCTGGCGCAGGAGCTCCAGGGCATCGGACCGAACGGCAGACGGCGACTGGGTAGCAGACATGATGACGGACCTAGGCGATGTGCCGCGCCAGCCGGCTGAAGAGGGAACGTTCGAGCACGTCCCGCAGCTCGGTCACCGAGATCTCGCTCAGCACCTCACCGGCAAACGCGTGCAGCAACAGGTCGCGGGCCTCGGTCGGCGTCAGGCCACGGGCCTGCAGATAGAACATCGCCTCTTCGTCGAGCTGCCCCACGGCGGCGCCGTGCGTGCACTTCACGTCGTCGGCGAAGATCTCGAGCTGCGGATTGGAGTTGACCTGCGCATCGTCCGACAGCAGCAGCGCGCGATTGGTCTGCTTGGCGTCGGTCTTCTGCGCGTCTTCGCGCACCAGGATGCGGCCGTTGAAGACGGCCCGTGCCTGACCCGCCAGGATGCCCTTGTAGAGTTCGTGGCTCGTGCAGTGCGCCACGGCGTGGTCAATCGAGGTGTGGTTGTCGATGAGCTGCGCGCCGTCAGCCACGTAGACGCCGTCGAGCGTGGCATGAGCGCCCTCGCCGGCCAGCACGGCCTCGAGGTCGTTGCGCACGATGCGCCCGCCAAGCGACACGGCCCGCGAGTGGAGAATCGCCGACGCCGCACAGGTGGCATGCAGACGATGCACGTGGAACGCGTGTTCGGACTCGCGCTGATCGACGACGAGTTCCAGCACGGCGCCGTCGTTCACGACCACCTGCGTGACCACGTTCGAGAGATACGGCACGTCGCCGCCGCCCACAAACGAGATGACGACCGTGGCTTGGCTCTGCGCACCGGCCTCGATCACGACCCGCGGATGCGCCATCACGGGCGCGTCGTCCGGCAGCGTGAGCACCAGCACGTGAATTGGCGCGGTGAGCACCGCGCCCTCAGGAATGACCACGTGCACGCCGTCCTCGAGGAAGGCGGCGTTGAGCATCGCAAACGGATGGCGGTCGACCGCCAGGGCCGTCGCCAGCTCGCGCGACGACGAGTCGTCGGTGTCGAGACTCGCGGCCAGGCCCTCGACCACCACCCCGAGCGGTAGCGCCCCGTAGGACGACAGCGTCTCGTCGAAGCAGCCGTTCAGCACAACCGCCGTGGCCGCGCTGTCGCGCAACTCGTGCGCCTGCACGAACGCTTCGGCGTCATCGGCGTCGGGCGGCGCCAGGACAAATGCGGTGGACGCCACGGGGCCCATGTTGGTGAAGCGCCAGGCTTCCTGGCGCGTGCTCGGAAATCCGGCGGCCTCGAACGCCTCGAGCGCCTGCTGCCGGTGCTCGGCGAGCCACTGCGGCGCGCGCGTGCCGAGGGCGGCCTGGCCGGCCCGCACCCAGTCGAGAGCCTGCATGGTGGTCACGGACGGGCTCCCGCCGGGGCCGCCTCGAGCCAGCCGTAGCCCTTGGCTTCGAGCTCGAGCGCCAGGTCGCGGCCGCCCGAGCGCACGATGCGACCCTCGCTCAGCACGTGCACGACGTCGGGCACGATGTAGTCGAGCAGGCGCTGGTAGTGGGTCACGACGATGAAGGCGCGCTCCGGGCTGCGCAGGGCATTGACGCCCTCGGATACGACGCGCAGCGCGTCGATGTCGAGGCCCGAGTCGGTCTCGTCGAGGATGGCCAGCAGCGGCTGCAGCACGGCCATGTGAAAGATCTCGTTGCGCTTCTTCTCGCCGCCCGAGAACCCTTCGTTGACCGCGCGTTGCAGCATGCTCTCGTCCATCTGCAGACGCTTGGCTTCCGCCTTCACTAGCGCCATGAAGTCGATGGCATCGAGCTCTTCCAGGCCCTGCTCCTTCCGCTTGGCATTGAGCGCGGCCTTCAGGAAATAGGCGTTGTTCACGCCGGGGATCTCGACCGGATACTGGAACGCCATGAACACGCCCTTGCGCGCGCGCTCGTCGGCCGCCAGCTCCAGCAGGTCTTCGCCCTGATAGCGCACCGTTCCGCCGGTGACCTCGTAGCCAGGATGCCCGGCCAGCACGCGCGCCAGCGTGCTCTTGCCCGACCCGTTCGGCCCCATGATGGCGTGCACCTCGCCCGCCTGCACCGTCAGATCGATCCCGTGGAGGATGTCCTTGTCCTCCACCTTCGCCGTCAGTCCACGAATTTCCAGCATTGTCATCCCTCGGCGCGGAACCAGCGCTGCGCGCCGCGCATGCCCCAGCCCCCAGCCCCTAGTCCCCAGCCCCTAGCCCACCGATCCTTCGAGCGAGACGCTGAGCAGCGTCTGCGCCTCGACGGCGAACTCCATCGGGAGTTCGCGGAACACTTCCTTGCAGAACCCGTTCACGATCATGTTGATCGCGTCTTCCTTCGAGATGCCCCGAGACTCGCAGTAGAACATCTGATCCTCGCCGATCTTCGAGGTAGAGGCCTCGTGCTCCACCTTGGCCGACGTGTTCTTGATCTCGAGATACGGGAACGTGTGCGCGCCGCAGCGGTCGCCGATCAGCAGCGAGTCGCACTGCGAGTAGTTGCGGGCGTTGGTGG
>JANNEJ010000016.1:0-4448 GCA_031378585.1 Acidobacteriota bacterium
GCTGAGGGCGCGCTTCACGAGAAGCTGCCCGAATGAGCCCTGGCGCTGGCGCGAAGGTGAGCCGGGCATCGACTCGCGACCGCATTGATTCGTCGACCTGAACGTTCGAATGTCGCGCGGCGTCGGTCCTCCAGCGACCGAAGTCGCTCCAAGGATATAGGGCCCGCCCATCCCGGTCTGCGCTCACAGAGTCTCGGTTCCAGATGTGCCCGCAGATCACGACTACCAAGTCTATCCGTACCGTCACGCTACCCTTGACGCGCTGGGGTACCAATGGGTCACTGATCACGCCCGAATAGCGCGCGGCGGTAGTGTGGCGCTGAACTCGCCCCGCGTGAGTATAGCCTCGCGCTGGCACGGCGCCTCATGGTTGCAGAAACGCCACTGCTCGACCCCGGCCTTCGCATCCGCGCGTTCGCGGAACACTTCGAGCAGAGCCTCGTTGCGGGCTTGCCGTCGCGACGCTTCCGGCGTTTCGCCGTTGCCATCCGACATCGCTCTCACCTCGGCCCCGCATCAGGCGCCAACGACCGCTCAGCGGCGAGCTGAGTGGTGCTCATTCTCGGGTTGAGAAATGGTCGTTCGAACACCCGGAAGAACAAGTAGCTCGCAGCGACCGTCGTTGGCAGCGCGATCCCGAGGATAAAGCTCTGGAAGGCGAGCGGGCCCAGGTGTAGACCCCTGGCCAGCAGATAGAACAGCGCCAGTAGTGGCGCGTGAATCAGATACAGGCTGTACGAGAAGCGACCCAACAGGACGAGCGGTCGCCGCTCGAGCAGGCGGAGCACGGTTGGACGGCGGCCCATCGCGATCTCGTTGGTGAGGAACACCATCGCACACCCCATCCCGCCGCCGATCAATATGTCCGGAATCTGCTCCTGCCCGGTCGCGAAGAAAACGACGTTCGACACGACCCCTGCAATGAGCAACACCGTGGCCTGCCGGCTCCAGCGGCGCGCCTCGAGCGGCGCTACTCCTGTCTTCGAAGGAAAATTCCACGCGGCACAGGCCATGCCGAACCCAAACAGCCCGACAAACTGTGGGGGCCACGGGTTGTGCTCCGGCCAGACATTCAGAATGAATAGACTCAGGGCGACGGTGATCGCGCCCGCCGTGGTCACGATGCAGAAGTCCCCCTTCCATTTCCCGACCGCCACGAGGAGCGGAAACAGGAAGTAGATCTGCCACTCGGTGGCGATGCTCCACAGCGGATGGTCGATGGCGTACTGATAGGGCGGAAAGTAGTTGTGGACCAGGAGCACATGGGAGACGACAGACCCGCGATTGATGGCGGGAAAGCTCTTGTGCCACTCATTGATCGACGGGTCATCAAGGCTGGGCACCATCAAAATGAGCACTACAGAGACCGCCAGCGCGCCATAGTAGGGCGGCAGAATGCGTCGCGCCCTCCGCGCCATGAACCCCCAGAAAGTCGACCGCGTCTGCCAGGTGGGCGACCGAACCACAGGAAGCATCAAGCAGTAGCCGGACAGCACGATGAAGACTGCGACTGCCGACCGTCCGAACATCAGCCAGGACGTTCCCCAAAAGAGGCTTCCTGAGACGGTCCGAATGCCCTGCCCGTAGAGATCCGGCGCATACATCAGGTATGCGTGGCACGCTGACACGTAGAGCGCGCTCAAACCGCGAATGCTGTCCAGATACTGCAGGTGCTGTCCAACTCGACTGGTCGACGTGACGGCGGAGTCCATCCGACGTCGTCCTTACGCCTCTTCGCCCAGATGCAACTGCCGCTCGGTCGCGGCGAACTTCTGCGCCGCGGCCGCCTCAGGCGCCAGCAGCGACACCACGATGCCCACGGCGAACGACAAGGGAATAGACACGATGCCCGGATTGCGCAGCGGGAACAGCGCGGCTGGGTGCTTCAGCATGTCCACTTGAATGACGGGCGACAGATAGATGAGCCCGAGCGCCGTTGCCGTGCCCACGACGATGCTGGCCACCGCGCCGGCCGTGGTGAACGGTTTCCAGAACATCGACAACAGCAGGGCGGGGAAGTTGGCGCTGGCCGCAATCGCAAACGCGAGGCCCACCATGTACGCCACGTTCTGTCCCTTGAAGACGATGCCAAGGCCAATCGACACAACCGCCAGCAGCACCGTCGAGGCTCGTGCCACGAGCAGTTGCTCGCCGCCGTCGGCATGTCCGTCGCGCACCACGTTGACCCAGATGTCGTGCGAGAGCGCCGCCGCGCCGGCCAGCGTCAGGCCCGCGACCACCGCAAGAATCGTCGCGAAGGCCACGGCGGCGATGAAGCCGAGGAACGCCTGGCCGCCGACGGCTTCGGCCAGAAGCGGCGCCGCCATGTTGCCGCCGGCATCGATGGCGCGGATGGCATCCTGGCCCACGATCACCATCGCACCAAAGCCCAGGACGAACGTGAACAGGTAGAACAGGCCGATGGCCGCCGTGGCATAGGCCACCGACACCCGCGCCGTGCGGGCGTCGGGCACGGTGTAGAAGCGCATGAGGATGTGCGGCAGTCCAGCCGTGCCGAACATCAGCGCGATGCCAAGCGAGATGGCGTCGATGGGGTCAGAGACGAGCTTACCTGGAGCCAGCACCGCGGGGCCGAACCTGGCGGCGGCGTCGGCAAAGAGCGCCAGGGGGTTGAACGAATAGCGCGCCAGCACGAGCAGCGCAAGCAGTCCCGCGCCGCTCATAAGCAGCACGGCCTTTACGATCTGCACCCAGGTCGTGGCCAGCATGCCGCCAAAGAGCACGTAGGCCAGCATCACGCAGCCCACGATGATGACGGCGGTTTCATACTGCAGGCCAAACAGCAAGCGGATGAGATTCCCCGCGCCCACCATCTGCGCAATCAGGTAGAAGGCAATCACCGCGAGTCCGCCAAAGGCGGAAGCCACGCGCACCGGCCGCTGTCTCAGGCGGAAGGCCACCACGTCGGCAAAGGTGTAGCGGCCAAGATTTCGCAGCGGCTCGGCGATGAGGCACAGCACCACGGGCCAGCCCACCAGGAAACCGATGGAGTAGATCAGGCCGTCGAAGCCCGACAGGGCCACAAGGCCCGCGATGCCCAGGAAGCTCGCCGCGCTCATGTAGTCGCCGGCCAGCGCGAGCCCGTTCTGCAGCGCCGTGACGGTGCCGCCGGCCGTATAGAAGTCCTTGGTGTTCTTCGTGCGCGTGGCGGCGACCCAGGTGATGCCGAGCGAGGCGGCAATGAACACGAAGAACCCGATCATCGCGACCAGGTTCGGCTGTCCGGCGGCGGTGTTCATCGTGCCCGCCCGTCGCGAATCGAGGCCACCCGATGGTCGTAGTGCGTATTGGCCCAGCGCACATAGATCAGGATGAGCGCCAGGGCCGACAGGATCACGAGCACCCCGAGGGCGATGCCCACGCTCAGCCCAGGCACGATGATCGTGCCCAGTAGCGTCTTGCCGTAGGCGACCAGCAGGATGAACACCACGTAGATGGCCGTCATGGCCGTGGTCAGCGCGATGGCGATGCGCCAGCGGGCGACCGCGAGAGATTCGAGCGCGGCGTGGTTCGACGCCTGGGAGTGCTTGGGGACATTCATAGACGTGGCGTCCTGGACCCGCGCGGGAAACATCGAAATGACGCGGCGCGGCATGATAGTCCGGCCCAGAATCAGGCGCAACGGCTCAATGACGTCGTGCTATAGTCCGCCCAGTTTCACGGCGTTCCATGCATGCGAGGGGGCGCCGCGGTCGATGAAGTAGCCATCGCTGCACTGTTCGTGTTTCCCCGGAACGGGGAAGGGGGCGTTATGCGCGTGCGTTCAATCGGTCTGTGGGTTGCAGCCGTGGTGCTGTCTGCCGCGTCGGTCTTTGCCCAACAGAATGCCTCGGTGTCGGGCATCGTCACCGACGAGTCGAAGGGCGTGCTGCCGGGCGTGACCGTCACGGTCACGAGTCTCGACTCCGGTCGCGTCACGTCGGCAGTCACCGATGCCAAGGGCGAGTATGTGCTCGTCAATCTGCCGCCTGGTCGGTACTCGCTTGCCGCCGAACTCGCCGGCTTTGGATCGGCGACGGTGCCAGCCCTCGAGTTGCGCGTCGGCCAGAACGCCACACTGCCGCTGTCGCTCAAGGTTGGCTCGCTCGCCGAGACCATCACCGTCACGGGTGAGTCGCCGCTTGTGGACATCACGTCGTCGGAAGTGGCCGGCAACGTCGACCGGCGCCAGATGGAAGAGCTGCCGCTGGCCGGTCGCAACTGGATGGAGCTGTCGCTGCAGGTCAAGGGCATCACCGCCAACAACGTCGACAATCGTCCTGGCGTGGGTGACGACAATGCCTTCCAGCTGAACCTCGACGGCCAGCAGATCACCAACAAGGTAGCCAGTTCCGGCTTCGGGCAGCCGAAGTTCAGCCGCGAGGCCATCGCCGAGTTCCAGATCATCACCAACCTGTTCGACGTCACGCAGGGGCGGTCGACGGGCG
>JANNEJ010000019.1:0-2546 GCA_031378585.1 Acidobacteriota bacterium
GCTTCATGGCCTCGACGGCGCTCTCTACGCTGCCGTGCGCCGTCATCATCACGATGGCCGGCCGTTCGCCCTCGGGCGTCGTCGAGACCAGTTCCTTCACCACCTCGACTCCAGACCGGTCGGGCATCCGGTAGTCGATGATGAGCAGGTCGAACGACTGCTCCACGAGCAGCCGTTGACCATCGAGGGCGCGCGAGGCGGTCGTGACGAGATGCCCTTCGTCGCGCAGGGCGCGGCCCAGCGTCTTCAGGATCTTCTCCTCGTCATCGACCAGCAGCACGCGTCCAGCAGGTGTCATCGTCATGCACGCCCCAGTGGCGAATCGGCCAGCACGACCCGCATCTCGGTGCCGGCGCCGACGTGGCTGGTCACCGTAATGGTGCCGCCCAGACCCTCGACGACGTTCTTGCTGATGGCCAGGCCGAGCCCGCTGCCCGTGCGGCGCGTGGTGAAGTATGGATCGAACACGCGTCCCAGGTTGTCGGGCCGAATGCCCACGCCCCGGTCGCAGACGGTGATGACCACCCGTGTGCCGGCCCGGCGTGTCGCCAGCACGACGAGCGGCGTGTCGTCGGCTGCGGTCGTCTCGACGGCCGCGCGGGCGTTGACGAGCAGGTTCACGAGGACCGTGCGCACCCGCTCGGCGTCGGTTGTGAGGTCGCCGCACGCCGAATCGAGGTCGAGACTCACCGAAGGCCCCGGCGCCGCGGCCATCACGGCGTCGCGCGCCGAACGGCACACCTCGTTGAGGGCGGTCGGGGCGCAGTCGAAACGAATGGGCCGGGCAAAGTCGAGCACCTCGTTCACCACGCGGTTGAGCCGGTCGACCTCCTCGTTGATGTCGCCGGCCGCATCACGCGTGTCGGAGGCGGTGCCGTCGGGCTTCACGAGCTGGCGCAACGCGCCCTTGATGATCATGAGCGGATTGCGGATCTCGTGCGCGATCACGGTCGAGAGGCGCCCCAGCGCCGACAGGCGCTCGCGTTGTGCCGCGTCGCGTTGCGCCGTCGTGACCGACTCGGTGAGCACGTTGAAGGTCGAGGCCAGGAGCACCGCGTCTTCGTCGTTCCACGACGTGTCGGCGAGCACGACCTTGCGCGTCAGGTCGCCCGTGGCGGCCACCTCGCGCATGTGGGCGGTGATGGTGGCGAGCGGTGTGGTGACGGTGCGCGCGAGCGCGTAGCTGATGAGCGCGGCCAGACCCACGGTGACGAATGCCACGCCGGCCAGTGCGGCGCGGATCGTGCCGAGCGTGCGCATGCGCTCGGTCCGGGACCGGAGCACGATGGCGTGCGGCACGACGCCGCCAGGGACGACAGCGTGATCCTGCGCGAGCGGCCGCGCCAGGACCGAGAATTCCTCGTGGTTCAAGGTCAGGATGGCCGTGTGCGGCTCCTGATTGAACCAGGCCGTGACCACCGGCAGCAGCGCCACGGGGAACGAGGCCGCGCGCACCGCGTCGGCCAGCGCGAACGCCACGTCGGCGCCGCTGAGGCTCTTCAGGTCCGCGGCCCGCGTCGCGCCGAGCAGGTAGCCCATCGACAGCGACCCGAGCAGCTCAGGCCGCTCCAGGTCGATGGTCACCGGCACGGTCACGATCTGCAGCACGCCGCCTGGATGAGGCCAGAACGTCTCCCCTGGCGCCTGGCCTGGCACGGCGCCGAGGTCGAGCGTGGCAGTGGCCAGGTCATCCCGATGAGCGGGCGCGCTGACGGCTGCGAGGCGGCGGCCGTTGCGGTCGCTGACCACGACCAGGTCGGCGCCCACCTGTTCCAGGTAGTCGCGCGCGATGGGCTCGATGGTGGGCGGATCGCGGGTTTCGAGGGCGGCCTTGAACTTGGGCAGATCGGCGATGAGCGCAGCCGTGCGCGTGACGCTGTCAAAGAGCGTCGTGCTCTGCTGAGCCACGAGCCCTGCGGCCTCGGTGAGATCACGCTGCAATTCGATCTCGGCCTGCTGAGTGAGGAGCGCGCTCACGAAATATACCGCCGACCCGATGGAGACCGTGGCGAGCAGGGTGCTGGCGAGGAAGATGCGGCTGCGCAGCGAGCCGAGTCCGGGAATCACGGCACCACCAGATCGAGCTCGGCGGTCGCGCCGGGTGTGACGGTAATGGTGCGCTGCGCGCGTGCCTCACCTTCGTACCAGCCCACGATGGTATAGGTGCCGGGCGGCACCTGATCGATTCGGTAGCGGCCGTCGGCGTCGGTGACCCGGAAGTAGGGATGGTTGAAGACCACGACGAAGGCCGACATGTGCGAGTGGATGTCGCAGAACACGCGCACGATGCCGGGCCGGTCAAAGCGCACCGATTTCGACTTGCCGGCAGCATAGCGGCCCAGATCGAAGCGCCGGGTACGCGACAAGGAGAAGACGTTGTGATACGTGAGGTCGCTGTTGGGGAAGTCCACGACCGTGCCGGTGGGGACCGCCAGCAGCCGGGGCACGAACGTCTCGTTACGCTGGTCCATCACGGCGCGCCCGGGCTCGCGATCGTCAAACGCGCTGCGCGGTGCGGTCTCGAGGTAGACGACCCCTCGGCGTAC
>JANNEJ010000094.1:0-1830 GCA_031378585.1 Acidobacteriota bacterium
GCGCCACCGGCCTTATCGCCGTCGGCGGGTCGGCCGACCCGCTTGGCTGGAAAGCCTTGCGCGCGTCGATGGGCAGCGCCTTTCGCCTGCCGCTCGCGCGGGTGACCTCCGTGGACGACGTCGTCAGCTCCGCGCGCCTCCTGGAGGTGAGCCTCGTGGCGTTTGTGCCGCGCGGGGGCACGCCGCTGGCACGGGTGGACCTACGCCGTCCCGTGTGCCTGCTCCTTGGCGGCGAGGGTCCAGGGCTGCCGGCGAGCCTCCTCGATCTCGTCGATGTCCGCGCCAGCATTCCGATGGCGCCGGCCGTGGAGTCGCTCAACGTCGCCGTCGCCGGCGCGCTCGCGGTGTACGCCGCGGCCGACCAACGAGGCGTCTTCACGTGAGCGGACTCTTCGACCGCGAGCAGGAGGAGGACGGCGCCGTCGCGCCCCCGCCGGCGCCACTGGCCGAGCGCATGCGTCCGCGTACGCTCGATGAGATCGAAGGTCAAGACCGCCTGCTCGCGCCGGGACGCCCCTTGCGTGAGGCCATCATGCGCGACGCGCTGCAGTCGGTGATTCTGTGGGGGCCGCCTGGCACCGGCAAGACCACGCTGGCTCGCGCGATTGCCGATGTCACCGATGCTCAGTTCATTTCCTTCAGCGCGGTGCTGGCCGGGATCAAGGAAATCAAGGACGTCATGGCCGCGGCCGAACTGCGTCGCCGTAACGGGCGGCGCACCATCGTCTTCGTCGATGAGATCCACCGGTTCAATAAGGCGCAGCAAGACGCCTTTCTTCCGCGCGTCGAGGCCGGCGACATCGTGCTCATCGGCGCCACCACGGAGAATCCGTCGTTTGAGGTGAACGCGGCGCTGCTCTCGCGGTCGAAGGTCTTCGTGCTGGAACCGCTCGACGAGGACGCGATCATCCGCATCCTGCGGCGAGCGATTGCCGATCCCGAGCGTGGGCTGGGCAAGATTGCGCCCGAGGTGGCCGAGGATGCTCTGGCGACCCTCGCGCGGGCCTCTGACGGGGACGCCCGGCGCGCGCTCAACCTGCTGCAACTCGTGGTTGCGGCGGCGCCGCAGCCCGTGGGCCACCCGAAGGTTGACATGGCACTCCTGCAGGAGACCCTGCAGCGCAAGACCCTGCGCTACGACAAGAACGGCGAGGAACACTTCAACCTCATGTCGGCGTTGCACAAGTCGATGCGCAACAGCGATCCAGACGCCACGATCTACTGGCTCGCCCGCATGGTCGAGGCCGGCGAAGATCCGATGTACATCGCCAGGCGCCTGGTGCGCTTTGCCACTGAGGACGTGGGCATCGCCGACCCGCAGGCGCTCGTCGTGGCCATGTCGGCGCGCGACGCGCTGCACTTCATCGGCTTGCCCGAGGCCAATACCGCTCTCGCGCAGGCCGCGCTCTACCTGGCGACCGCGCCGAAGAGCAATGCCGTGTATGCCGCCTACAAGGCGGCGGCGGAGGCGGCGGTGATGGACGTCGCCGACCCGGTGCCACTGCACCTGCGCAACGCGCCCACTCGCCTGATGGCGTCACTCGACTACGGCCGCGGCTATCAGTACGCCCACGACCAGCCGGATGCCGTAGCGGCAATGGACTGCCTGCCGCCGCGTCTGCAGGGGCGCCAGTTCTACGTGCCGACCGACCGGGGTTTCGAGAAAGAAGTGAAGCGGCGTCTCGATGGCTGGAAAGACATCAAAGCGAAACGCAAGGGGCTGGGGACTGGGGGCTCTAGCTGATATGGAATGACCGGTTGTCAAGTGCCGGTGGTCACTGTGGAAAACGGCCTTGTCGTTTTCCACGCAGCGGTGGGCGCGTTCTTCTG
>JANNEJ010000124.1:0-4799 GCA_031378585.1 Acidobacteriota bacterium
CACGCTCGTCGAGGAAGGCAAGTTCCGCGAAGACTTGTACTATCGCCTCAACGTCGTGCGCCTCACGATTCCACCGTTGCGCGAACGGCGGGAAGAGATTCCACTGTTGCTCGACCATTTCCTCGAGCGCACGCAGAAGGAATTCGGCAAGTCGGGCCTGCGGATCGGCGAAGCTGCGGCCGAGTACCTACTGCTCTACAACTGGCCGGGCAATGTCCGGGAACTGGCCAACGAGGTGCGGCGAGCCGTGGCCCTGGCCGAACCTGGCGCCGTGTTGATGCCCGAGCATCTGTCACCCAAGCTGGCCGCCACAAGGCGTACCGTGCCAGCAAGCCAGCGCCCGCCCGACGTGACGGAACTCGTGGTGCGGCGCGACCAGCCGCTCAATGCGGCCGTCGAGCATGTGGAACGTGCCTTGATTCAGGACGCGCTTCGCGCGCACGCCAACGTCGAAGACGCCGCGCGCGCCCTGGGGCTCTCACGAAAGGGCCTGTACCTGAAACGCCAGCGACTCAAGATCGACGAGTGACGGTGCTCGCGCCTCGGGTGCGCCGCTAACCGACGTCTACCGGCGGCATCACCGCGCGGCCCTTCAGCTTGGCTTGGGCGGCCTCAGCGGTCGCGCGCAGGAGCGGATCGGCCGCCGTGGACCACGTGTCCACCCTGTCGGCCAGCGCGACGAGACGCAACTCGCCGATGGCATAGGCCGCGCATGCCTGCAGCCAGGGATCGCGGCTGCGCGCCAGCACATCGACGGCCTCTTCGCGCGAGCCCACCACGACGCCCACGAGCCGGTCGGCGATGCGCGCCCGCTCCGGGGCGGTCACCTCCCGGTCAAACAGCGGTACCACGAGCGCCCGCAGTTGCGGCAGCAGGATGTTGTCGAGGAACTCGAGCGCGTTGTCGTGCACGCCAGGCTGCGCCGACTGAATGCCCACAAACGCGCTGTGCATGTCGTGCGTGGGATACAGGATCTTCATCAGCCGGAAGATGCGCTCACTCTCCTGTGAGAGGGCTTCGCGCATGGCCTCCACTACGGGTTCGGCGGCCGTCAGCGACCCGCCAATCGTGTCGAGCACCTGATATGACCGGTAGTGCCCCGTGACCTCCCCTTCGAGCGCCGTCTCCACCAGCGCGCGGTTCATCGGTCGGCCGGGGTACAACTGCGTGAGCTTGTTCAGTGCCGCCAGGATGCGCATGCGCAGCACGGCGTCGCCGGTGAGCACGTTGCTCACGAGCACGGCCTGCGCGGCGGGCGTCGCAATGGCTTGCAGCACCACGGGCAGCTCGATTCGCACCTGTGGGGGTGTGTCTCGGTCCTCGAGATAGTCGCGAATCGGGTCCACGACGCGGTCGCCGAACGCACCGAGCGTCGCCACAATCTCGTCGGTGAGCCAGGGTTCGGCGATGCGGTCCACCAAGCGGTGCACGAGGGCGCGCTTCCCGAGCCGGCCGGCCGAGCGGACGGCCTCGCGGGCCACTTCGGGGGCGTCGTCTTCGAGCAGCTTGCGCAGTTCCTTGTCGAACAGATCGGGCGCCATGCCGACGACTCTGGCGGCCTCGACCCTGGTGCGCAGGCCGGCATCGCCGCTCTCGGCGACCATCCGCTGCAGCATCAGCTGCGCGGCCTCCACATTCTGCGCGGATCCAGGACGCGAGAGGAATGCGATCATCGCCGCCTGGATCGAGAAGTCGTGAAAGTCGCCAACCTGGGCGATGAGGGCCAGCGGATCGACGTTCGAATTGCGCGTCAGATACAGCAGCGCTTCGGTGCGCACTTCGAGGTGGGGATCCGTGAGCAAGCGCTCGACATCCTCTTTGACGGCGCCCGCGTCGCCCTCCGACAGCAGCGCCAGCGCGCGCACTCGCACGTCGGGCGAGTCATGCCGCAGCAGGTCCGACAGAGCCATGTGCACGGTATCAGCCGGCCAGGTCTCGAAGAAACTCAGCGCGTACAGAATCTCGGCGGGCGATCCTTGGAGCTTCTGCGCCAACGCGGCGCTGGCGTTCCGGTCGAGCATCGACCCACGGGCGCGTTCCGCGTCGAGACGGTGCTGGTGGATGCTGTCCTGCAGGTTCGACACGTATTGCCTGCGCGCCACGTCAGCCGCCACCAGCCAGGCCACGACCACGACCAGCACAATCCATCCCACCTGCACGGGCGTCCATCCGAGCCACGCGGCGCAGGCCAGCACGACGACACCGCCGAGCGCATCGCCGAAGCGATAGATGACCGTGTCGATGAACGACTTCACCCGAAACGTCTCGGCGGCCGACAGGGGCAGGTAGAGCAGCTCCACGGTCACCTTGTCGATCGAGTAGCGCAAGACCTGATCGCTGGCCTTGAGCGCCGACGCCGCCATGACCGAGCCGAACACCAGCAGACCCAGCGTGGTCGACGCCATCGCCACCGGCACGATGAAGAGCGCCAGTCCCACGCCGACCGACCGCAGCACGCGGCCGGTCAGCAACAACTGCAAGGTCAGCGAAGCGATGCCGGCCATCATGTTGAAAGAGCCGAAGAAGGCGGCAAGCTGGTCGGTATCGGGGATCTGCTCCTTGGCGATCGCTTTGAACTGCCAGCCGGCTACCGTCGTGGCAAACGACGCCAGCCCGATCACCCAGGCGATCGACCTCAGGTAGGGCGACGCCGCAATCTCGCGGAGGCTGGCCCTGAAGCTCAGCGCCTCCATGGTCACGTCCACCGCGGCCAGGTCGGCGCGCTTCCACGACAAGTGCGCCAGCCAGGCCGACACCAGCAGGCCACCTGCCACCCACAACAGCAACGTCTGGGTGCCGAGCCACGAGGCGGTGAGACGCGTGGCCAGACCGCCGACGATCCACCCCAGAATGGCGCCACTGCCGATGAAGCCGAAGGCACGCTTGGCCTCGCGCGTGGTCAAGACGAAATTGGCCAGGGTCCAGACCTGTGCCGGCGCCAGCACGCTGAAGATGCCGACCCACAAGTAAATGGCGACAAAGAGCCGGCCGTCGCCGTCGTTGGCCAGGCTGAGCCACCAGAAAATCAGGCAGGTGCCGGCATAAAAGACGAGGCTGCCGATCTGCAGGGTCCGCAGCGACACCCAGCGGCTCGCGCGAATGTAGAGGGCCACCGACAGTCCCACGAGCGCGGCAATGGCGATGTCGGCATACGGCAGGTCTACCGCTGCGTAGCGATCGAGAAACAGCGCGTCACGGGTGGCTTTGCTCGCCACCGTGCCCGAGATTGTCAGAAACAAGTACGCGAATATCGGCCACGACCGGCGTAGCTCGTCTTCGCTGAGGCCCAGAATTCGGGCGACGACTTTCGGCATCCAACTACGTATCGTATTGCCGCTGGGTCCTCAGCTGCATAAGATTCACCCACACCCATGACCGTGCCAGACTCTCGCCCCTCCTTGCTCACCCGGTGGCTGTCGCCTCTGGCCGAGTTGCGCGCAGGCGAAGGCGCCACAGCACTGCTGCTGTTCCTGTACTCGTTCCTGGCAATGACGTCCTACAACATCGTCAAGCCGGTCACGCGGTCGCAGTTCATCACCAGCCTGGGCGCCGACAACCTGCCGTGGGTGCAGTTTGCCGCCGGCATGGTCATCGGCGTGCTGATGCAGGCCTACACGAAGTTGATTGCCCAGGTGCCGCGCCGGTGGACCATCCCCGTCACGCAGGCCGGCATGATCGTGCTGCTCGTGCTCTTCTGGGTGTTCTTCACGCAGGTAGGCGGCGAGTGGGTGTCGGTCGGCTTCTATCTGTACGGCCTGGTGCTCGGCATTCTGCTCATCAGTCAGTTCTGGACGCTCGCCAACGATATCTACGACCCACGGCAGGCCAAGCGGCTCTTTGGCCTGATCGGCGGCGGCGCGAGCCTGGGTGGCGCGATGGGCGCGGCCATCACGGCGACGCTCGTGGAGCGCCTGGGCGCCAAGTCGATGCTGCTCGTAAGCGCGAGCATTCTGGCCATCTGCCTCGCGATCGTCGTTCGCATCATCCGCACCAACGAGCGGGCCGGCCAGTCGGACGCGTCGAAAACCGGCGAGGAAGCGAGCGTGGGCGGCGGTGAAGCCCTGGCGTTGCTGCGCGGGTCGCGGCACCTGCAGATCATCGCGCTCGTCATCACGTTTGCGGCCATTGGCGCGGCCATCATCGAGCAGCAGCTCAATATGGCCACGGCCGAGGCCAAGGGCCGCACCAACACCGACGGCATCACCGCGTTTCTGGCGCAGGTCACCGTCTACCTGTCGCTCATCGGCCTCTTCATCCAGGTCGCCCTGACGAGCCGTATCCACCGCCTGCTCGGCATCGGCTTCGCGCTCATGATCCTGCCGGTCAGCCTGGGCGCGTCTGGCTTTCTGATGCTCAGCGTGGGCGCGCTGTGGACGTCGGGCGTGGCCCGCGTGCTCGATACGTCGCTGCGCTACACGGTCGATAAGACCACGCGCGAGATCCTGTTTCTGCCGCTGCCGCCCGACGTGAAGTACCGCGCCAAGCCGTTCATCGACGTCACGGTCGATCGCCTGTCGAAGGGCGCGGGCGCCCTGTTGATTCTGGTGCTCATCAAGGACTGGGGCCTGGCGCTCACCTGGCAGCAGCTCAGCTACGCCAGCCTGGCCGTCATGGTGCTGTGGGTCTACTTCGCGATGCGGGCCCGCGCGGAGTACATGGCCGCGTTTCGCACGAGCATCGTGCAGCAGGACATGAAGGCCGGCGAGATTCGTCTTGAAAATGCCGACCTCTCGACCATCGAGGCTTTGGTCGAGGAACTCGGACATGACGATCCCAAGCGTGTGACCTATGCGCTCGAC
>JANNEJ010000169.1:0-2079 GCA_031378585.1 Acidobacteriota bacterium
CCACGACCAGCGCGCGGCCGTCGACGGTCGCGATCCGTCCGATCCCCAGTTCGGGATTGAAACGGTGCGTCAGGTAGTCCCCTGGCGTCCAGCGGGTGGGTGAGTGGAAAGGCGGCAGGCCTACGACGTTACCTCAGCGCCTGCAGTCCTGCACGCAACTTTGCCAAGGGGCGGGTGACATGAATGCACGAGGCTCTGCCCCAGGCCGGGCAAGTCGCGCTATTCTGGTCGGTAACGTGGCTCGTCATGCATCTTGACCACAGGCGCCTGGCCCGGACCCTGATCGCGATCATCGTCGTCATCGGTGCCGGCATCGGTGTGGCGCATGCGCAGCGGATCTGGGCCGGTGGCTACGGCCGCACGCCGCCCAGATTTGCGACGGCCACCACCTTCGACGGCGGCTTCCACTTCTGCCGCGTGATGTTTCGCAGCGATCGCCGGGAAAAGCAGGGGTGGAGCACGGACTATCCCGGTGCCGACCTCAATTTCAGCGTCCGGCTGGCGGAGTTGACCAAGGTCCGCGTGACGATGGCGCGCGAAGGCGGCGAGCCGTTCCCCGATGCGGTCGTGGTTCGCCTCACCGACGACGCGCTGTTCCAGTGTCCGTTCATCTTCATGGAGGACGCCGGGACGGCGCGCTTCACCGAGACCGAAGGCGGGCGCCTGCGGGACTACTTGCTGAAGGGCGGCTTCCTGCTCGTCTCGGACTACCACGGCTCGTGGGCCCGGGAGCAGTTCGACGAGGAGATGGCCAAGATTCTGCCGCGCGGACAGTATCCGACGGTCGATCTGACCCCACCCGGACACCCGATGTGGCACACCATGTTCCCGGTGACCCGGCTGCCGCAGATGGCTTCGATCATGACCTGGCGGCGCAGCGGCGGCGGCACCATCGAACGCTGGAACGACGACGGGTCAGCTCCTGATGCGCGCGGCATCGTCGACCCGCACGGCCGCGTGATGGTGGTGATGGTGCATGACACCGACCTGCCCGACCCGTGGGAACGGGAGGGCGAGGACAAGGACTACTTCTTCCAGTTCTCGCCCGAGGCCTATGCGGTCGGCGTCGACATCCTGCTGTACGCGATGACGCATTGAGCCGGGACGGTCGCGTGTGCAGTGTCGTCGGGTCGACGATTGCACGCTCGGCGTTCGGCGGCAGCCCGTTCAATTCTGGCGAGTGTGCCTCGGTGGCGGAGTCCTTTGCCGCTAGCCTGGGTATTACGCGTAGAGCGCCCAAGTCGAAGCGACGATGCAAAGAAGACCGACGCCGCCCTCCAGCAACGCACTCGCAGCGTCAGCCCCGAGGTATTGTCCCAGCGTGCCGAACTTCAGAACGGCCCAACCTAGCGACCTGATCAGTTCGTTGAGCAGCTCTTGCACCGCTGGGCCAGTCACCTCGCGTGAACGAGGGCTCGGTGACAGGCCCTAGCCCTTGCCGCCGCTCATCGCATTCAGGAAGTCGCTGTTGGTCTTGGACTTGCCCATCTTGCTCAGCAGCAGCTCCATGGCTTCCACTGGCGATAGCGGCGTGAGCACGCGGCGCAGCACGTAGACGCGGTTCAGGTCTTCCTTCGACATGAGCAGTTCCTCTTTACGAGTGCCGCTCTTCTGGATGTCGATGGCGGGGAACACGCGACGGTCGGCGAGCTTGCGATCCAGGTGCACTTCGCTGTTGCCGGTGCCCTTGAACTCTTCGAAGATCACTTCGTCCATGCGCGAGCCGGTGTCGACGAGCGCGGTCGCGATGATGGTGAGCGAGCCGCCCTCTTCGATGTTGCGTGCGGCGCCGAAGAAGCGCTTGGGACGCTGCAAGGCGTTGCTGTCGACACCGCCCGAGAGCACTTTGCCCGAGGCCGGCACGATCGTGTTGTAGGCGCGGGCCAGACGCGTGACCGAGTCGAGCAGAATCACGACGTCCTTCTTGTGTTCGACCAGGCGCTTGGCCTTTTCGATGACCATCTCGGCCACCTGCACGTGGCGCTGGGCCGGCTCGTCGAACGTGGAGCTGATGACCTCGCCGCGCACCGAGCGCTGCATGTCGGTCACTTCTTCCGGCCGCTCGTCGATGAGCAGCAC
>JANNEJ010000257.1:0-2715 GCA_031378585.1 Acidobacteriota bacterium
GAACGCTACCAGGTCGTTTACGGCGCGCACCTGCGCGTGAGGGACGGCCAGAAGGTGGAACAGGGCCAGATCCTGGTCGAGTGGGATCCCTACACCTTCTCGATTCTCACCGAAGAGACCGGCAACGTCCGGTTCAAGGACATCGTCGAAGGGATCACGGTGCACGAGGATCTCGACGAGATCACCGGGCTATCGCGTCTCATCGTGATGGACTCGGCCGACGAGAAGCGGCAACCGACGGTGGAGATTCGCGGTGCCGACGGCAAAGTCGGTCGCAAGTACATCATGCCGGTCCACGCGCACATGATGGTGCAGGATGGCGAAGAGGTGCTGGCGGGCGATGTGCTCGCCAAGATCCCGCGCGAAACCACCAAGACGAAGGACATCACCGGCGGTCTGCCGCGCGTGGTCGAACTCTTCGAGGCCCGCAAGCCGCGCGATCCGGCGGTGATCAGCGAGATCGACGGCATCGTGAAGCATGGCGGCGTCGTGAAGGGCCAGCGCAAGATCCTGATCGTGCCGGACGAAGGCGGCGGCGAGGCGCGCGAGTACTCGATTCCGCGCGGTGTGCATGTGAACGTGCAGGACGGCGAACGCGTGCGCGCGGGCGATCCGCTCATGGACGGTCCGAGCAATCCGCACGACATCCTCCACGTGCTTGGCGAGAAGGAACTGCAGAAGTACCTCGACAACGAGGTGCAGGAGGTCTATCGCCTGCAGGGCGTCAACATCAACGACAAGCACATCGAAGTGATGGTGCGGCAGATGCTGCGCTGGGTGCGCGTCGAGGACGTCGGCGACACCGAGTTCCTCATCGATGAGCAGGTCGACAAGTTCCGCTTCCTGAGCGAGAACGAACGGGTGCTGGCCGACAACGGGCGCCCGGCCACGGCGCAGCCGCTGCTGCTCGGCATCACCAAGGCGTCGCTGTCCACCGAGTCGTTCATCTCGGCAGCGTCGTTCCAGGAGACCACGCGCGTCCTCACCGAGGCGTCCATCTCCGGAAAGGTCGACCATCTGCGCGGTCTCAAGGAGAACGTCACGATGGGCCGGCTGATTCCGGCCGGCACGGGCTTCTGGTGGTATCGACACCTGTCGATTCCCGCCGACGAACCGCCGCCGCCGCCGGCTCCGCCCCAGCCTGCTGACGATGACCTGGAGCTTGACCGCGAACTCGAGTACCTGGTCGAGCCGGACGAGCCAGTGGCACGTGGTGGGGGCGGGGACTTGACCGACTAGGCGAGTCTCGCGACCCGGGGCTCGGGTCTCGGGGGACGGACTGAAACGAAGAGGGGCGCGCGAGTGAATCGCGCGCCCCTTGTCTTGTACGAAGAAGCCGGGCTGTGCTCTTCCCGAGCCCCGAGCCCTAGGGCGTCACCACTGGCTGCGGCGCCGCCGTCGCCGCAGCCCGGCGGCTCTTGGACGCAGCCGAGATCATCGACGTGGCGGTGTAGACCACCACGACCACGACCAGCCAGCGCATGTAGAGAATCGGCAGCTCCTTGACGATGAACGCGGCGACGAGCACGGCGAGCGGTCCGCCGAGCGTCAGGCCGATGGCGGCGCGCAGGTGGTACTTGTCCTTGCGGATGAAGTTGATGCCCCCGACCGGCATCAGGAACGCGCACGAACCCATCATGATGGGATAGGCGGCCTTCGGGTCCATGCCGAGCAGGCTGATCATGATCATGCACGGCGCGTAGAGGCCGATGCCGAGGGTCATCAGCGCGCCGAGGACGAAGTTCACGCCCACGCCTACGGCAAGCTTGGCGCCCGTCAGTCCGAGGGCCGCCCCCCCTCCCGGCACCAGGCCGAGCAACTGCAGCAGCATGATGCCGGCGGCGAGGAACAGCGCCGACCCCATGGCCACCTGGACGGTGCGGCGCGGCATGCCGGCGACGATGCCGGCGCCGAACCACGCGCCGACGGCAGCCGCCGCCAGCAGCAGGGCCAGGGTGGTGATGTCGACCTGCACGAGGGTCATGTAGATCACCGCCTGCACCACGGTGGGCAGCACGTGACCGACGTTGAGGGTGCCGGGAATCAGCTCGTCGGGCACGAGTCGCCAGCCCCGGAACATTGCCGTGGACGTCGCATACGAGCCGATGCCGAGGGTGTCGAGGAAGTTGGTCACGGCGCCGATGAAGAGTTGCAGCAGCGAAGGCCGAACCGGTTCGTGCGACCCGTGACCGCCGGCGGCCAGCCGGGCCCGGGCGACGGTGACCCAACGTACGAGGAAGACGAGGGTGAGGGCGACCATCGCCGCGATCAGCAGAGTCTTGGAATCCATGAGCCTCCTGGTCGCAGCGAGCTGCGACCCTGGGAACAGCGGCTAGCGGCCAAGGCTAGCGCCTAGCAATGATAGGTCAGCCGACGAACTTGTAGCCGCTGCCGTGAATCGTGAGGATGTGTTCGGGTTCGTGCGGCGCCCGCTCGATCTTCTGCCGCAGCTTGGCGACGAAGTTGTCGATGGTGCGCGTGGTCGGGAATTCCTCGTAGCCCCACACCTCGTTCAGGATCTGCTCGCGCGTCACCACCTGGCCGGTGTGCTGCACGAAGTAGCGCAGCAGGTCGAACTCGCGGGCGGAGAACTCGATGCGCACCTTGCCGCGCCGCGCCTGGTGCAGCTTGAAGTCGATCTCGATGTCGCCGATCCGCATGGCGTCGGCGGCCGGCTTGGGCGCGCCGGACCCGGTGCGGCGCAGCACGGCGCGC
>JANNEJ010000603.1:0-5850 GCA_031378585.1 Acidobacteriota bacterium
AACTCGAGCGCGAAGTCGTCCATCTCGGAGGCCATGACCTTCACGCGAGAGGTGAAGTGGTTGTAGAAGTACACGGCTGGCATCGCGGCGAAGAGGCCGACGGCCGTCGCGACCAGGGCCTCGGCGATGCCCGGCGCGACCACGGCCAGATCGGTCGAGCCCTCGGCGCCAATTCCGGCGAAGGCCGACATGATGCCCCACACGGTACCGAAGAGGCCGATGAAGGGAGCCAGGCTTGCTGTGGTTGCCAGAAACGTCACCTGCTTCTCGAGCTTGTTGACCTCAACGGATGAGGCTCGCAACAGCGCGCGGTCTACCGCGGCCAGACTCTTCAGGGTAGGACGTGCGGCAGGGGAGGCCGGACTTGGCGGCGTGCTCCTGGCGTCGGCACGTAGCTGCAAATTCAGTTCGGCGTAGCCGGCCTGGAACAACCCCACGAGCGGGCTATGCTCCAATGACTTGCAGACGCCTTGCACCTCCGAGAACTTGCCACTGCGTCTGAACACGTCGAGAAACGACTTCGACTGTCGTTCGGCGCGCCGGAGCGCGACTGACTTACTGAGAATGATGCCCCATGACACCACCGAGAAGACCAGCAGCACGGCCAAGGCGGCCTTCGATACGAGGCTGGCCTCGATGATGAGTTGAAGGATGCTGAGGGAGCCCCGAACGGGCGTTTCGGCATCCGGAACCTGCTGTAGGGCCAGGAATACGAATCCAGGCGTGCGCAACGACACCTCCGCTGTCAAGGAGTAAGGTGCGCCGCTGGGAAACAGCGCGAGCGAGTGTGCAACCGTAGCACGTTCTGAGAAATTCTGTCAAACCCATGATACGATTGCACTTCCGTCTCCAAGCGAGCGCGCTTGACCTCCCCAGGGCGACCACTCGATGATCCGCTACCTTGCGATCAAGAACCTCGCGGTCATCGAGGCAGCCTCCATCGAGTTTGAACAATCGTTCAATGTCCTGACTGGCGAAACAGGCGCAGGCAAATCGATGCTGGTTGGCGCCGTCGGTCTGTTGCTTGGCGGACGCGCGTCATCTGACCTGGTCCGAACCGGCGAAGACCTTGCCACCATTGAAGCCCAGTTCGACACCGTAGACGGGGCCGACGTAGTCGTGCGGCGCGAAATTACCGCCCAGGGCCGCAGCCGCGCCTTCATCGACGGCCAGCTCGCCAGCGCCTCGGCGCTGCGGGCCCTGATGAGCGAACTGGTCGAACTCCACGGACAGCACGAGCACCAGGCGCTGCTCGACCCAGCGTCCCACCTGCCCTTGCTCGACGGCTGGGCGAGTCTGGCGACCGCCCGGCAAGAGGTCGAAGTGGCGTGGTCGTCGCTCGCCGACGCCGAACGTGCGTTGGCGCGCGCCGAACTCGACGAGGGCGAGCGCGCACACCGCCTCGAGCTGGTGGCCTTCCACCTCGCCGAGCTCAGGAAGGCGCAGATCTCGGCGGGCGAGGACGAAGAGCTGGAGCGAACGCGCGACGTGCTGCGCCACGCCGATCGGCTGCACACGCTCTGTGCTGAAGCCTATGGGCTGCTCTACGAACACGAGTCTGCGGCGCTCTCCACCCTCGGCCACGTCTGGAAGCGTGTCACCGATCTGAGCAACATCGACGAGTCATTTGCGTCACACGCCGCCGCGCGCGACGGCATCAAGGCCCAGCTCGAAGACCTGGCCCTCACGCTGCGCGACTACCAGGAGCGGCTCGATGCCTCTCCCGACCGCCTGCAGCAGGTGGAAGACCGGCTTGCGCAACTCGACCGGTTGAAGCGAAAACATGGCCCGACGCTGGCCGATGTCCTGACCAAGACGGCATCGCTGCAACAGGAGCACGATGCCCTCACAAGCGGCCCTGTGCAGAAGGACGCCGCGCGTGCCGCGCTCGACGCCGCCCGCGCTCGGTTCCTCGACCGGGCCCGCCAACTCTCGGCCTCGCGCCAGACGGCAGCCAGAAAGCTCGGTCCGGCGCTGGAGTCGGCACTTGCGGACCTGGGTATGGCCAACGCGCGCCTCGAGCTGCGCCTCACGACACTCGACGCGCCGCAGACGTGGCATGCCGGCGGCATCGACGCGGGGGAGTTCTTTCTGGCCGCCAATCTCGGCGAGGACGCGCGACCTCTGGCTCGCATCGCATCCGGCGGAGAACTCTCGAGGGTGATGCTGGCGTTCAAGACCCTCGGGGCAGGGGAGCACCCAGGCCGGACGCTGGTCTTCGACGAGGTCGATGCCGGCATCGGCGGACGTACAGCTACGGTCGTGGGCGAGAAACTGCGGTCGCTCGGCAGGAGGTCGCAGGTGCTATGCATCACGCACCTGCCGCAGATCGCCGCGCTTGCCTCGACTCACTTCGCAATCGACAAGCGCGTCAAGGGTCCGCGCACGGTCACGACCGTCACGAAACTCGACGACACCGCCCGCGAACGTGAGGTCGCCAGGATGATGGGAGGGGAGGCCGCGACTTCGGACGACCTCTTGAGAGGCGCACGCGCCCTGATTCAGCAGGCGAAAGCGAAAGCAAGCGTCGAGGCGAAAGCGAAAGGCGAAAATCCACCACAGGCGAAAGCGAAGGTGCGCCGGTAATGGCCAGGAAGTACCTGATCGAAACCTACGGCTGCCAGATGAACGTACACGACTCTGAGCGGATGGCCGGGCTGCTCGAGCAGGCCGGATTCGAGTTGACGGATACCGACGAGGACGCCGACCTCGTCGTGATCAACACCTGCTCGGTCCGCGAGCGAGCCGAGGAGAAGCTCTACAGCAGACTTGGCGACCTCAAGGGACTCAAGGTCCGCACCGGACGCGCACCGATGGTGGCCGTGACCGGCTGCGTGGCCCAGCAAGAGGGCGCACGGGTCCTCGCGAAATCGAAGCTCGTGGACGTGGTCATTGGCACTCAGCGTCTCAAGATGCTGCCGGTGCTGGTCGAGCAGGCCGCCAGCGCGCGGTCGCCGCTGGTGGACATCTCGACACCCTACGACGAACCCACGTTTCCCTTCGGCTTGACGCGCCGAGATGACCCGGTCAAGGGTTTCGTCACCATCGTGGAAGGCTGCAACGACTTCTGCACCTACTGCGTGGTGCCGTACACACGCGGTCACGAGCGGATGCGCGCAAAGGCCGAAATCCTTCGCGAGGTCGCGGTACTGACGGCGTCTGGCCGCAAGGAAATACAGCTGCTCGGGCAGATCGTGAACCACTACCTGGCTCCGGACGACCCCAGCTGTGATTTTGCGGGCCTGCTCGAGGCGGTGCACGAAGTGCCCGGGGTCGAGCGTATCCGCTTTTCGAGCCCCCATCCACGACACTGCTCCGGACAGATGATCGCCGCGCTGAGAGATCTCCCCAAGGTCTGCAAGCACTTGCACCTGCCAGCGCAATCGGGGTCATCGAACATCCTGACGGCGATGCGCCGTCGCCACACGCGCGAGGAATATCTCAACCTGGTCGACCGGCTTCGTGACGCCCTCCCGGACCTCCAGCTTTCGACCGATATAATCATTGGCTTTCCAGGAGAGACCGCCCAGGACTTCGACGACACGATGTCGCTCACGGAATCGGTTCGCTTCCACAACATGTACTCGTTCAAATACTCGCCAAGACCGAATACGCTGGCCGCCCAGCGCATGCCGGACGACGTGCCAGAGTCTGTCAAGACCCAGCGCATCATGGCGCTCCAGGCCGTCCAGAAAGACATTCAAGCCGAGCTCAACACACGGTCGATCGGTCGCTCGGTCGAGGTGCTGGTCGACACGACGAGCCGGCGTCGCGCCTGGGAACTTGCCGGGCGGACCACCGGAAACACCGTGGTCAATTTCCCCGGTGACGCGACCTGGCTCGGTTCGCTCGTCAGCGTCTCCATCGAACGCGCGGGTGCGTTCGGCATGTGGGGCAGACCCGTAGCGGACGACGGTCGATACCTCGACACGCGGCACGTTCCGACCAATCAGGGATAGGTACGCCGTCAATGCTCATCGAAATGACGATCAAGGGCCTCACCGTCGACCCGGTCACGAACATGCCGATCGTCATCCTTCACGACCATCAGGAGCGCCGCGTCCTCCCGATCTGGGTCGGGGTCTTCGAAGCCAACGCCATCGCCCTGCAAATCGAAAACGTGCATACGCCTCGCCCGATGACGCACGACCTGCTGCGCAACGTCATCAGCGACCTGCAAGCCACGGTTGAGCGGGTGGTGGTGTGCGGCGTCAAGGACAACACCTTCTTCGCCCTCATCCATCTGCTCACCGCCGCAGGCCGAGTCGCGGTCGACGCCCGGCCCAGTGACGCCATCGCCTTGGCGCTCCGCACGCGCGCGCCGATCCTGGTCGAAGAACACGTCATCGACAACGCCAAGACCGTGGATCTCACCCACGCCAAAGTCGACGGCGAACGCCTGCACCAGTGGCTTGACGGCCTTGACCCGGAAGACCTCGGCAAGTACAAGATGTAGCTACACGGTCACCGTCTGGGTCGATTCTTGTCGGCCGGCCGACAATTTACTTAACACTATATTTCGCAATAACTTACGCTCTGGCATTTCCATAATTGCCGGTGATTCATCGCGTCCGCGCTTGACGACAGCAAACGTCGGCTCCTAGAATAGCGAACGCTCGCACTGCCCGGAGCGTCCTTCTCGGACTTCGCTAGTCGCCACCCGTACATGATCCTCGCCATTGCAAACCAGAAAGGCGGCGTCGGCAAGACGACGACCGCCTTGAACCTTGCTGCGGCATTGGCCCTGCGAGGCAAGTCCACGCTGCTCATTGACCTCGATCCCCAGGCCAACAGCAGCATGTCGTATCTCGATTTGCGCCTGGTCGACCGAGGCATGTACGACGTCTTTGTCGATCCCGGACTCGACATGCGCGATGTCATCAAGCCGACGGCGGTCGGCAACCTCTCGGTGGCTCCGGCCCGAATCTCGCTCGCGAAGCTCGAGTCTCGCTTGGTAGGGGAGTTGGATGCGCCGTTCCGGCTGAAAGACCACCTCGCGAAGCTGACGGATTTCACTCACATCGTCATTGACTGCCCGCCGGCTCTGGGCCTGCTGACGGTGAATGCGCTGGTTGCCGCCACGCACCTCCTCATCCCAATCCAGTCGTCCTATTTCGCGCTCGAAGGCACGGACGACCTGCTCGAGACCATCGAAAAGGTTCGCCAACGCCCCAACCCCGGACTGAAGATTCTCGGCGTCGTCATTACGATGCACGACCGGCGGACGGCGCTCGGCCGCGACATCCTCGCGCAGATCCGCAAGGTCTTCGGCGACAAGGTATTCAAGACCGTAATCAGCAAGAGCGTGCGTCTCGAGGAAAGTCCGGCGTATCGTGAGTCCATCTTCACGTTCGCGCCGGACTCGTCCGGCGCCAGCGAGTACTACAGCCTGTGCGAAGAGGTCATCGAACGTGCCTAAACCACGCGGTCTTCCCGAAGCTCTCCAGATGCGCCACGACGCGCATTACGTCGACACACTCGCCGCATCCGCGGCGCCTCCGATCGGGCGGCTGGTCGCCATCGACAAGGTCGATCCGAACCCCGATCAGCCGCGCCAGGCCATGGGCGACCTGTCGGACCTGGTGGCCTCACTTACCGAGAAGGGCATCATCGAGCCGCTGATCGTACGGCAGCGGGGCGACCGCTACCAGATCATCGCCGGAGAACGCCGCTACCAGGCCGCCGTCCGGGCTGGAATTCTCGAGTTGCCGGTCGTCGTACGCGACGTCGACGACACCGAGATGCTGGAACTCGCCCTGGTCGAAAATATCCAGCGAAAGGACTTGACGGCCTTTGAAGAAGCCGAGGCGTTGCACAGCCTGTGTCACCGTTGCGGGTACACGCACGAAG
>JANNEJ010000284.1:0-3080 GCA_031378585.1 Acidobacteriota bacterium
CGCGCTGCTCCTCACGGCGGCGCTGACCTATCCGCTGATGCCGAAGCTGGACCGCATCGGGCGGGTGAACTCGGCCGACGGCGCTTTTGCGATCTGGAACGTGGCGTGGGTGGCCGATGCGCTCATCGTGCACCCCCGCCAGTTGTTCGACGCGAATATCTTCTATCCCGACAAACGCACCCTCGCCTACTCAGAAGCCAACATCGGCGCCGGCGTGATTGCGCTGCCGGCGTGGGGGCTCACCGGCAATCCCTATCTGGCCCATAACTCGGTGGTGGTGTTCGCGTTCGTGATGGCCGCCGCCGGCGCGTACTACCTGGTGCGGTATCTGTCGGGCAGTCGCGAGGCCGCCGCGGTGTCGGCCGTGCTCTTTGCGTTCTGCCCCTTCATCTTCGCCCGCACCGCGCACATCCAGTTGCTCATGACCTTCGGGCTGCCGTTCTCACTGCTGGCCTTCCACCGCCTCGTCGACCACCCCACGGCGCCGCGGGCCATCGCGCTGGGTGTCGTGCTGTGGGTGCAAGCGCTGTCGTGCGCGTACTACGGCATCTTCGCCGGGATGATGGTGGGCCTGGGCACGGGGTACTTCGCCGTGTCGCGCCGGCTCTGGCGCTCGCCGCGGTATTGGGGCCTGATCGTGCTGGCCGCAGTCGTGGCACTGGGGCTGACGGCGCCCTTCTTCATGCCTTATGTGCAGGTGCAACAGGATGGCTTCGCCCGCACGCTCGACGACGCGCGCGCCTACAGCGCCAACGCCGGCGCGTGGCTGGCCTCGTCGGCGTGGGCACACCGCTGGTGGTTGCCGGCCATCGAGGGCTTCTCTGAAGTGTTGTTCCCCGGGCTGTTCCTGATCGCCGCCGGACTGGCCGGTGCATGGCGGGCGCTCGTCCGCCGCCCGCCGATTGAGTCTGCCGCGACGACTGCTCGGCCAGGGCTCGCGCGCGACGTCGCGGGTTTTTATGGCCTGGTCGCGCTGCTGGCGTTCTGGGCGTCGCTCGGCCCGGATGCCTGGCTCTACCGATTCTTGTTCAACACGGTGCCCGTCTTCTCGTTCCTGCGGGCGCCGGCGCGGATGGGCATTCTGGTGCCGCTGGCCTTGGTCGTACTCGCCAGCGCGCTGCTCGGTCCCTGGCTGCGATCACGCACTCGTCCCGCGGCCTGGACCGCCGTACTCGTGCTGCTGGCGGCGCTCGAGTTGAACGGTGCACCACTGACGGCGCTGCGTGACGCGCCGCCCGTGCCGGAAGCCTACCGGATGCTGGCGCGTCTGCCCCGCGGCGCCGTGGCCGAGTTCCCGTACTTCTACCGCCGCTCCGACTTCCCGCGGCACGCCGACTACATGCTGGGCTCCACCACGCACTGGCAGCCGCTCATCAACGGCTATAGCGATCACATCCCGGCCGAGTGGCGCGCCACGGTGGTGCCGCTCAGCTCGTTTCCCACGCGCGAGTCGTTTGCCATCCTCGGCAGACTCAATGCGCGGTACGCGGTCTTCCACTTGAATGGCTACGACCGCCGCAGTCGCGAGCGGCTGCTCACGAGGTTGCAGGAGTATCAGCGGTTTCTCCGTCCGCTGGTCCAACAGGACGACGTGTGGCTCTACGAAATCGTCGACTGGCCCAACTAGCGCTATTTGCCGTGGCTGCCGTGGCGCACACGTGGCCGCTGGCGAGCGGACTCGGCACCTGGTCGCGCATGGACAACGCCGACACGGCGTTGAACGCGTGGATCCTGTCGTGGGTAGCGCACCAGCTGTCGGCGGCGCCCCTGCATTTGTTTGACGCCAACATCTTCTATCCCGAACCCCGCTCGCTCGCCTTCTCGGAGCACATGGTGGTGCAGGGCATGATGGGCATCCCGCTCTTTGCGGCAGGGCTGTCGGCGGTCGTCGTGTACAACGTACTCGCCCTTGCCGGCTTCACGTTGAGCGGTCTGGCGATGGCCGTCGTCGTCGAGGGCTGGACGGGCAGCGTGGGCGCGGGCACCGTCGCCGGGCTCGCCTACGCCTTCAATGCGCACACCCTGGTGCGGTTCGGCCATATGCAGGCGCTGCACGTGGAGTTCCTGCCCTTCGCGCTCGCGGCCCTGCACGCGCTCATGGTGAGACCGACGTGGCGCGCGGCCGCTTACCTGGCAACCGCCTGCGCCCTCCAGGCGCTGACGTCGAACTATCTGCTGGTGATGACGGCAATCGCGATGGCCGCAGTGGCGGCCGCCTCACCTGCGGCCTGGATCGGGGCCGGCGCCATGCGGCGGTGGTGGATGGTCGGTGCCGCCGCGGCCGTCTGCGGGATCGTGCTCCTGCCGTTCCTGCTGCCGTACTACTACGCCAGCGTGACACAGGGACTGACGCGGCCGTACGACGAGGTCGCCTACTACTCTGGCCAGTGGCGCGACTACCTGGCCACGGGCGGTCGTCTGCACTACGCGCTCTGGAGTCACCGCTTCTTCACCGACAGCACTCCCCTGTTCCCCGGACTCACAGTGCTGGCCCTGGCCATCTACGCCCTGACCGCCGCGCGCACGTGGCGTGATCCACGACTGCGGGCCATGGTGCTGCTGGCGCTCGTCGGTATGGCGCTGTCGTTCGGCACGGCGCTGCCTGGTTACCGCTGGCTCTACGATCACGTCACGATTCTGCAGGGCATTCGAGCGGTCGTGCGGTTCGGGTGGCTGTGGCTGCTGGCCCTGGCGGTGCTGGCCGGCGCCGGCGTGTGCCGCCTGGAACGGCGTTGGCCAGCGCACGCCACCCGCATCGCCGTCGTGGCGGCCCTGCTGGTGTCGGTCGAGGCCAGCCGGGCGCCCATGAGCTTCACGCGGTTCGACGGCATCCCGGCTATCTACACGCATGTGGCGGCCCTGTCCGACGCAGTCCTCATCGAGATGCCGTTTCCGACGCGCGACACGATCCAGATCAACGGACCATACGTGCTTGCGTCAACCGAGCACTTCCACCCCATGATGAACGGCTACAGCGGCTTCGTGCCTGCGAGTTATGTGCTGCACGCGGCGGTGGCAGGCCGGCTGCCGTCGGCCGCGGCCGTGCAAGAGCTGGGCTATCTCGGCGCCACGCACATCGT
>JANNEJ010000321.1:0-6573 GCA_031378585.1 Acidobacteriota bacterium
GCCGACGTCTTCCACCTGATGTCGGTCATCAGTCCCGTCGATGAGCACCTCGCCGTCGTCTACTCGCCGCTGATGCCGGTGCCGTTTCGTGAGCACCTGCAGCGCCGCGACATCGCGCTCGTGGACGTGCCAGACGACGAATTCGAGCGCTTGGGCGCCAACGTGCTGGCCATTGCGCCGCGCACCTGTGTAATGGTGGCCGGCTGCCCCGAAACACGCCGCCGGCTCGAAGCGGCCGGTGCCGAGGTGCTGGTCTACGAGGGCGACGAGATCAGCCTCAAGGGCGGCGGCGGCCCTACGTGTCTCACGCGGCCGATCGTCCGGCGCTAGCGCGAGGCGCGAGCACAGAACCTGGAGGCGGCATGCGGACACGATGGGCGGTAGTGGTTGGGCTGGTAGCGATCTGCGGCATGTGGAGCGGCGCGCAGTCGTCGCGTGACGTACGGCTCACGCTGACTGAAGGCACGTCGATGGCCGGCGCGCTCTCGCCCGACGGCACGACCATCGCGCTCGACCTGCTCGGGGTGATCTGGACGGTTGGGATCGAGGGCGGCCCCGCCACTCGCATTCTCGCCGATGGCTACGATGCCCACGCCCCGGCGTGGGCGCCAGACGGCACGCGCCTCGCCTTCCAGGCCTACTACCGCGACACGTGGAACATCTGGACCATGAAGGCCGACGGTAGCGACCTGCGCCAGGTCACGTCTGGCCCATTTGACGACCGCGAGCCGCACTGGTCACCCGACGGCACCCGCCTGGCCTTCGCGTCCGACCGCAGCGGCAACTACGACGTGTGGCTGCTCACACTCGCCACCTCCGAGGTGCGCCGCTTCACGTCGAGCGGCGCCAACGACTCGATGCCGGCCTGGTCACCGAGTGGCAGGGAGATCGCGTTCGTGTCGGATCGGGACGCGCGCGGTATCTACGCGCGGCACGTGGATACGGGGGTCGAGCGGCAGCTCGCGGCCGATTCGGCCGTGCTCTTCACGCCGTCGTGGGCGCCCGACGGGAAGACGGTCGCCTATGTGGCGGTGGAGGGCTCGACCACGCGGCTGATGGTCGGCGGCAAGAACGTCGCGGAAGCCAACGAAGACGTGTTTCCATTCCGCGCCTCGTGGCTGTCGGCCAGCGAACTCCTCTACACCGCCGACGGCGTCGTGAAGCGACGACCGGTCGCCGGCGGCGCCGCGCGTCCGGTGCCGTTTGCCGCCGACGTCGCGTTCACACGCGAGGCCTTTACGCCCAGTCGACGCGCGTTCCCCCTGCAGGGACCGCAGCCGGTGCGAGGACTGATGCATCCTGCGGTCTCGCCCGACGGCACAACCGTGGCCTTTGCCGCCCTTGGCGACTTGTGGCTCGTGTCGGCCCGCGACGGCGACGCCGTGCCGCGCCGGGTCACCGACGACGTGTTCGTCGAGACCAACCCCGTGTGGTCGCCAGATGGCGCCTCGCTCGCGTTCTCGTCGGACCGCGACGGCGGCGTGGGGCTGTGGGTGCACGACCTGAAGACCGGCGCCGAGAGGCGCCTCACCACCGATGGCACGACGGCGGCATGGTCGCCGGATGGCTCGCGTCTGGCGTATCTCGACTCCGACTCGCAGCTTCGCGTGGTGCAGGTGGCCAACCGTGAGCAGCGTCAGGTGCATGGGCGCATCTTCGAGCCCGGACGCCCCAGCTGGGCGCCCGATGGACGATCGGTCGTGATGTCGGCGCTGCGTCCCTACTCCACACGCTTCCGCGAAGGCACCAACCAGGTGCTGCAGGTGGCCGTCGAACCCGACACGACGCCCGATGGACGCGCGGCCTTTGCGCCCGACCGCTGGATGGATCCCATTCCCCACAAGTCGGTGGGCATGCGCGAGAACCTTGGACCGGTGTGGTCGCCCGACGGGAAAGAGATGGCGGCCATCGTCGACGGCCAGCTCACGACCTATGCCGTGGCACGCGACGGCACGCCCACCGGTCCGCCGCGCCGCATCTCGACGGACCTGGCCAGCTCGCCGTCGTGGACCGCCGACTCGCGCCGCGTGCTCTATCAGACGGCCGACCGCTTCCGTCTGGCCGATCTCGTGGACGGCAGCATCCGCGACATCGTGCCGCAGTGGACGTGGACGGCCACGACGACTACCACCACGACGACGATTCACGCGGGCCGGCTCTTCGACGGACGCGCCGGCACGGCGGCGCAGGCCGACATGGACATCGTCGTCGAGGGCAATCGCATTGCGTCGGTTGGGCCACATCGCGACGACCTGCACCGCGGCACGATCGTGGATGCTTCAACCGGCACGGTGTTGCCGGGCCTGATCGAGAGTCATACGCACCTGGTCAAGTCGTTCGGCGAAGCGCAGGGGCGCATCTGGTTGTCGTTTGGCGTCACCACGGTGCGCAATCCCGCGACCAACGCGTTCGAGGGGCAGGAAGAACGCGAAGCCATCGAGTCGGGCCGGCGCGCGGGCCCCCGCGTGCTCACCACCGGCGAGCCGCTCGACGGCTCGCGCATCTACTACCCCGGCGGCGTGGCCCTCGACGGCGGCGGCCTCATCGACGCCCAGATGGCGCGCGCGCGCACGATGCGCTACGACTTCATGAAGACCTACGTGCGTCTGCCCGACCTGCTGCAGAAGCGCGTCATCGCCGAGGCGCACCGCCAGGGCATGCCCGTCACCTCGCACGAGATCTACCCGGCGGTGGCCTACGGAGCCGACGGCGTGGAACACGTGCGAGGCACGAGCCGGCGCGGCTACTCGCCGAAGATGAGCGAGCTCAGACGGTCGTACCAGGACGTCGAGCAACTGCTCACGGCATCGGGGATGACGCTGACGCCCACGATCACGATTCAAGGCGGATTCCAGGTGCTGACGGCGCGCGATCCGTGGTGGGTCGACGACGCGCGAGTGGCGCGGCTCTTCCCCGCGTCGGTCGCGGCGGCGGGGAAAGCGACGCTGGCCAAGCCTCTGAGCGCGCAGGACCTCGGGTTGCGCGAAGCGGTCGTGACGCCCCAGGAGCGTCTGGTCGGCGCGGTGGTGCGCGGCGGCGGTCGCGTGATTGCCGGTACCGACTCGCCCATCAACCCCTACGGCGTCGCGCTGCTGTCGGAACTCGAGCACTACGTGCGCGGCGGGCTCTCGCCGGCCGAGGCCATTCGCACCGCCACCGCCGTGCCCGCAGAGGCGTTCGGGCTGGGCGCCGACCTGGGCACCATCGAGCCTGGGAAGCTGGCCGATCTGGTGGTGGTCGACGGCAATCCGCTCGTCAGGATCACCGACCTGCGACGCACAAGAAGCGTCATGAAGGACGGCGTGGTCTACGAAGTGGCGGCGCTGCTGAAGGGACCCGTCGTGCGGCCTTGACGCGACACGCGCGGTGACCGGCACCGAATCGGCCGTGGAAGAGAGGCGTCGCATGACGGTTGGCGGTGACGCGGTCTGGCCCCGGTCTGGCCCCGGCAGTTGACTCGCCCGGCCGCTTCGGGTTCCACTCATCGCCATCATGACGATGAGACACCTTGCCGCTGCCGCGGCCCTGCTGGCTTCCGCCAGCGTTGCCTCCACGCTGCTCGCGCAGTCAAAACCCGGCGTCATCTCGGGCCCCGTGGGACCCAGCCCCTACGACGTCGTGCGCGGCTGGCACAAGCCGTTTGCCGACCCTGGGTTCGCGTTTGGGGGCAACTCGGGCGTGTTCGCGGAATCGCCCGACCGCATTCTCGTGGCCCAGCGCGGCGAGTACCGGTTGCCCACGCCGGTACCGCCTGAGTTTGCGGGCTTCGCCGGATCGATCGGCGTCAACGTGCTCTCGGCCACGGCCGGCCGGGTCTGGAAGAACTGTCTCTACGTGCTCGACGCCAACGGCAACGCCAAAGAGCGCTGGACCCAGTGGGACACGCTCTGCGAGGGATCGTCCGGCCCCGGGCCGCATCGGCTGCGCATCAGCCCCTACGATCCTGACCACCGTGTGTGGGTCATCAACGAGACGTTCCACACCATCTACGTGTTCTCGAACGACGGCAAGACACTGCTGAAGACGTATGGCGAGAAGAACGTGCCCGGCGCCGACGCCGCGCACTTCGCCAAGCCGCAGGACGTGGCTTTCCTGCCCGACGGCCGCATCCTCGTCGCCGATGGCCTCGACAACCACCGCGTGATGATCTTCGACAAGGACATGCGCTACCTCTCGGAGTTCGGCGGCAAGGGCGACGGCGCCGGACAGTTCAACGGCGTGCACGCCGTGGCGGTGGGCCCCAATGGCCTCATCTTCGCGCTGGACCGGTCGGGCGGCCGCATCAACGTCTTCAAGACCACACCCGACCCGGCGAAGGTCGCGTTCGTCGAGGCGTTCCCCGGCTTCTCGCTGCCACTCGACCTCATCGTGAACGACGACAGCTTGTGGGTCACCGACCTCAGCCCGCTGCGGTTCACGAAGCTCGACTTCAAGGGCAACCACCTCTACACCTGGATGGTGCCGCGGGAACTGCCCGACGGCTACCTCGAGGTGCACACGTTCTCGGTCGATTCGAAGGGCAACCTCTACGGCGGCGACAATCAGTACGGGCGCACGCAGAAATTCGTGCCCAAGCCTGGAGCCGATCCGAAGCTGCTGATTGGCCCGCCGTGGCGCGCACGCTGACCGGCGACGCGTCTTCGATGCGCGGGAGGGCTCCAGACCGCAGTCAGGAATTCAGCGACACCTCGACAACGGCGCCACGGTCGCGCGTGGATTGCTCGACGATGATCCCGAAGATGGCGTAGTAGTCGATGCCCTCGAGCGGGGCCTTCACCTCGAGGATCCAGCGCGTGGCACTTGGCGCCTGGTTGTGCGCAAACACCTTCTTCATGCCCGGAATGTTGATGGACACCAGCGCACTGGCAAGAACCGAACTGGAGCCAGGGGCTGCGGCCGGGGGCTTCTCGAAAGGCTCCGGAAGGGTGAACTCGAAGGGGATTCCCGACGTGGAACTCACCGACGCGGCTACGCGGGTGGAGTCCTCCCAGCGGACGCGGTCCACGTTCTTGGTGGAGCCCGACGAGCTCCCGCGCGTCTCGAACGTCTCGATGCACTGGATGCACATCTCGTAATCCGACCGGGGACTGAGTTCGACCGACGTCTTCACCACGCCCGTGATGCGCTGGCCCATCCTGACCGTGGATCCCTGAATCTCGAGCACCGATCGCCCGAACTTCCGCGCCCGCAGCGTGCCTTGGACGGTCAACGCCAGGTAGTAGAGGCCGAAGACCCCGAGGAACACCGGGACCAAGATCATCGGGTTGAACTCGGGAGAATTGAAGTCGAAGTTCCAGGGCAGTCGGAAATACCAGATGAAGAGGCCGATGGCGCCGAGGAGCACCGCGGCCATCATCCCGTTGGTGGTCGTGTGAAATCCGCCGCCGTCCTCCACGCGGACGACCGAAGGTTGAGTGGAGCGCTTCGTGGTCATGAATCACCCTGCAATGGCGAATACCGCGCCCCCGAGACCAGGAACGAGCACAATAGCAGCGATCGAGCCATGTGCGGCACACGCCCCCGTGCGGATTGCGCCTGGCACCCCTGCGCTCACCGCGTACAACCTGCGAGGGTCCTACGGTGATTGAAGTCACAAACGTCGTCAAGCGATACGGACCGGCCACGGTGCTGAACCGCGCCACGTTCCACATTGCGGAAGCTCAGCTCACGACGATCCTCGGCCCCTCGGGCTGCGGCAAGTCCACCATGCTGCGGTGCCTGAACCGGCTCGAGCGGTTCGACGATGGACAAATCAGGATTGGCGAGGTGGACGTGCGCGGTACCGACACGCACGCGCTGTCGCCGGCCGACGAGGACGCCCTCGTACACCGCGTGCGGCTACGCGTGGGACTCGTGTTCCAGAACTTCAACCTGTTCCCCCACCTGACCGTGGGCCGCAATATCATGCTGGCCCCCGACCTGGTGAAGAAGATCCGCGGCGACGCGGCCCGGGCGCGGGCTCATCAGCTGCTCGAGCGGGTCGGCCTGGGCGAGAAGTTCGACGCCTATCCCGACCAGCTCTCGGGCGGGCAGCAGCAGCGGGTGGCGATCGCGCGGGCGCTGGCGATGGATCCGGCGGTGCTGCTGTGCGACGAGATCACCTCGGCGCTCGACCCCGAACTGGTTGGCGAAGTGCTGCGGGTCGTCGAGTCGCTGGCCGATGATGGCATGACGCTGCTGATGGTCACCCACGAGATGAACTTCGCGCGCAAGGTGGCCGACCGGGTGGTGTTCATGCACGCTGGGCGCATTCACGAAATGGGGCCGCCGCAGAGCCTGTTCAGCCAGCCCGAGACGGCCGAACTGCGGCAGTTCCTGTCGGCGCTGAACGACTGAGGCCAGAGGCGCTCGTGCGCCGGTCCGTGCCAGCCGGTGGGCCAGTCAGCGCCAGCCGGCACAGGTCAGCGCAGACCTGCGGCACGATCAGCCTGCGGCCAGCCGTTCCCAGGCGCGCAGTGCACGCTGCTGGCGAATCGCCGAGGCCACCGCGAACAACCGCGCGTCGCGGGCCCAGCGCCGGCTGGCCGGATCGTTCGGTGTGGCCTGCCACCAGGCGCTGGACTCCTCGAAGAG
>JANNEJ010000323.1:0-2084 GCA_031378585.1 Acidobacteriota bacterium
GGCCCGGCTTGCAGGCCGCCTTGGTCATGTGCAGCACGATCGGGTCGGTCGGCGACTTCGTGTGGGTGTAGCCGCCGAGGCTCACCGGGACGTCGAGGTTCGTCGACGCATGCCACATGCCCGGCGACGACACGCTGTTGACCTTGAGCTTCTCGAACGCGGTCCACTGCTTCACGAACACGTTGGTGTAGACCAGCGGCACCTTCTTCGCGTAGCGCAGCGCCGTGAGCTGCGTCTCGGGCAGCTCGGGGCAGATGTGCGGAATCACATGGTGCCAGCAGGCGAGCACCACGGCATTGCCGCGCACGGCGTAGATCTTCCCGTCGCGCACGTAGTGCAGCGTCACGCCCTTGGCCGACGCCGCCGGGCCGTCGTGCGCCACCCGCACCACGGTGCTGTTCAAGCGGATCCGCGCGGGTGAGGCCGCGTCATCGAACTTGGCGTAGTCGATCTTCGCCGTCACGATGTCGTCGGCAGTCGTGCCGGGCACGGCCGCCGGCACCAGGCGTCGCGCCAGCAGGCGCGCCACCGAGGCGTTGCCGTCCGGGAAATGGAAGTAGTACTCCTCGGGGTTGGGCATCGAGTCGTAGTTCTGTCCCGGGCCGGGGGCTTCGTCGAGATTCATGCCTTGGAAGCCGGGCAGGCCGAGGGCAAAGGCGTCCTGCGCGGGCACGGCGTCGATGCCGAACCCGAAGAGGCCGTAGGTGCGTGTCTGGTAGAGCCCGAGCACCTTGGGATCGAGCTTCCATTCCTTGACCACGAAGTCGGTGTAGCTCATTCGCGCGAGCTTGGCCTTCTTCTCGACCGACGACAGGCCCGGGAAGATGTCGCGCTTCTCCGTGTTGAGGCGCAGGATCTGCGCCTGGATAGCCGCGGGCAGAGGCGACTGCGCCAGGAACGCCGTCGACGCGTTGCGCGACGAGCCGACGACGAGCCGGTCGGCGCCGAAGGTCTCTTTGTCGAAGAACGTGCCGCCGCCGAGGCCGAGCGACTTGTAGAGGCCGCCGTCGAGCACCGTTTCGTAGCGCGACACGTCGATGCCCAGATCGCGAATCAGCGCCTTGGCGGTGGCCGAGTAGGGCGCGGGGCTGTCGATCGACTGCGTGCCGCCGTAGCCGATGTGCGTGCGGCCGTTGTGCACGAACTCGTTGCGCTTGGCGTGGCCGCCGAAGTCGTCGTGGTTGTCGAGCACCAGCACTCTGGCGGACGGACCAGCCTTTTGACGAAAGTAGTGGGCCGCCGCCAGGCCGCTGATGCCCCCGCCCACGACCACGAGGTCGTAGCTCTCGCGCATGTCGATGGCGTCGGCCAACGTCATCTTGCCGTCGCGCATCTGGTGCGCCGTCTCGAACGAGCCGTCATGATCGCCGCGCAACCCGGTCAGTCCGGGTGGGTAGTAGCCGGCCACACGCTGCAGGCCGGGGTCGGCTGGCACCGGCGGGTCGCCAGGCGCGCAGCCAGACAGCCAGCTGGCGCTGCCCAGGCCCACGGCGACGCCGCCGATGAAATCGCGGCGGGTGATATCACGGAACATGCCGAGTTCGCGGTCGCGACGGGTGCTCATGAGCGGGATTGTAGCTCCGCCGACACCGCGTGGGCGGCGCCAATGTGCGCCCCGCGCACGCCGCCATCACGGAATTCGTCACCGGGAACTGCGTGGAAGCGAAGCGGGTAATCCGGGTTATTGGATTTCAGTTCAGCCAAATATCCCATGCTTCCGGCGATCGGGACCCTGGTGCATTCCGCCGTTTTCCCGGCTCCAAATTCATCGATTTCCCGCGGCGAACGGCCCAGAAACGTGCTTGACACATCTGTCCCGCAATCGCACAATGCCCGCGTTAGTCAAAAGAATGCTCGGGCCCAAGCCGAATCTCGCGTGTCGAGCTTGGGAGAGCGATTCGGAGGTCTACATGCGATCTCGCTTGGTTTGGATGTTTGCGATTGCGGCCCTCGTGGCCGCGCCGTTGTCAGGTTGGGCTCAGCGCACCACAGGTGATATTCGTGGCGTCGTCACGGATGAATCCGGCGCGGTTCTCCCTGGCGTCACGGTCACCCTGCTAGGCCCGGCCGTGCAGGGCACCCCT
>JANNEJ010000374.1:0-1631 GCA_031378585.1 Acidobacteriota bacterium
CCACGAAGGAACACATCAAGGGCGTCATCATGGGCATCGACGCCCGCACGGGCAAGAAGCTCTGGGGCTTCAGCGCGATTCCCGGGCACGGCGAGAAGGGCAGCGAGACCTGGTTGAACGAGTCGTGGACCTATACCGGGAACACCGGCTCCTGGGCGCAGATGTCTGCCGATGCGCAGCTTGGTCTGGTCTATGTGCCCGTCGAGGCGCCAACCGGGGACTACTACGGCGGCCACCGGCACGGCGACAACCTGTACTCGAGTTCGCTCGTCGCGCTCGACGTGAAGACCGGCAAGCGCGTGTGGCACTTCCAGACGACCCATCACGACATCTGGGACTGGGACCTGCCGAGTGCGCCGATCCTGGCGGATATCACCGTCGACGGCAAGGCCATCAAGGCCGTGGCGCTGCCGACCAAGCAGAACTGGCTCTACGTGTTCGATCGCACCAACGGCACGCCCGTGTGGCCGATTGTCGAGACGCCGGTGCCGAAAGGCGATCTGCCCGGCGAGTGGTACGCACCGACCCAGCCCATCCCGAGCAAGCCGCCGGCCTTCGGCCGGCAGGGATTCAAGACGGAGGATCTGGTCGACTTCACGCCAGAGATCAAGGCCAAGGCCGAGGCGTTCGTGAAGAACTACCGGATCGGCACCCTCTGGGAGGCGCCGTCCGAACGGGTGGCCGGCGGCACGCAAGGCACTCTGCAGCTGGCGGGATCCACGGGCGGCCCGAACTGGCCGGGTGGGTCACTGGATCCCGAGTCGAACGTCGTCTACATCTACTCGAAAGACGAGGTGACGTTGCTTGCCATGGTGCGCGATCCAAAGCGGTCGAACATGGACTGGATCAACGGCGGTGGTGGCGAGGGTGCCACGCGCATCGCCATCGACAACCTGCCGGTCATCCGTCCGCCGTGGGGCACCATCAGCGCCATCGATCTCAACAAGGGCGAGATCCTCTGGCAGGTCGCGCACGGCGAGACCGAAGACGCCGTGAAGAACCACCCGGCGCTCAAGGGCCTCACGATTCCGCGCACGGGCCGCACGGGCCGCGTCGGTGTGCTCACGACCAAGACGCTCGTGATGGCGGGCGACAGTGGCATGGCCACACACCCGAACGGCCAGCGCAGCGGGATGTTCCGCGCGTATGACAAGAAGACCGGCAAGGAGCTGGGCGCGGTGCCGTTGCCAGGTCCCCAGACCGGGTCGCCGATGACCTACCTGCACGAGGGCAAGCAGTACATCGTCGTGGCCGTGTCGGGTCAGGGCTCGGCCGGCGAGCTCGTCGGGCTGACCTTGCCCGAGGCGCCGAAGTAACGCCAGCCGCGCCTTCGGCGCGGGCGGAGCGCACAGGTGCTCGTCGACTCAACTTCGGTCCGCGATGCCGGGCTGACGCGACGTAAGCTGCCAAGGGCGCCGCATAGCTGGGGGACCGGCAGAGCTCGCGGTCCTCAGATTTCGCCGCCGAACACCTGTGCGCTCCGCCTGCCACTTGTAAGCGCCGCGCGGACCGAGACGGAGGCGTGATGGCGGTACGGAGTGCCTAGTCTAACCATTTCCTGGCCGGGCGGCGGAGACCGTCAGGGGGCCACGCAGCCGCGGTGATAGGTAACCCGCCACCCACCCCCCCCC
>JANNEJ010000402.1:0-5120 GCA_031378585.1 Acidobacteriota bacterium
ACCGACGGTGCCTGCACCGGTCACGGTGACCGCTCAGCCGCCTGTGTCTGCGCCCGTCGCGGTGACTGCTCCGCCGACGGCCGCGCCGGTCAATCCAGCTCCGGCCCCAGGTCCCGCCCCGGCTCCAGCCACGGCGCCAACGCCTGCTCCGGCCACCCCGACCGCGGCGCCGGTAGACGCCGCAACCATCGACACGACCGCCATCCGCGAGGCCCTCAACCAGTACATCGCAGGATACGAGCGCCTCGATGTCGCCGCCATCAGGCGCATCTTCCCTGGCGCGCCAGCGACCCTCGACCTGAGCAATGTCCGCAGCTACAGGCTCGCCCTCGACAACGTGGAGATCACGCTGCAGGGTGAGCGGGCAACGGTCACGGCCATTCGGCGCGTGAGAGCGGAGATGAAGGATGGTTCAAGGCAGGAGCCGACGCGATCGACGGAGTTCGCCATGCGGCGGGCCGGCAGCGGCTGGGTCATCGAGCGCGTTCGGTAGAGCATCAGACGCCCGCGGCCCTGGCGTCGCCCCACCGCGACAATGCGATCGCCTAGAACGTGTAGTCGAATCCGATGACCGGCGTAAACCGGGCGGTGAGCCCCGCGTTGTTCAACGCAATCAGGATATTGGCGTTAATCAGGAGAGTCTTCTTCACGTTGAATTTGCCCCCAACCGCCAGGCTGACAAGATTGAGGGCACCATCGAGAATGCCGCCGCCTGAGGGGATCCTCGGGGCGTACTCCTTAAATGTGGTGGAGCCGACGACGCCGCTGGCACTCCGGTAGCTATGTGCGACGTTCGAGAGCTGAAGCCCCTGTGCGTCAATCAGTGAGCGACCTACCAGGTCGGCCGACAAGGTCATCGCGGGCGACGCCACGAATTCGGTCCCGATCTTGTAGTTGACTTCGTTCGAAAGACTGGCGACATCCGAATCGCCAGCTGTCGAGAACCCGACGTTGAAGTGCGGCCCAAGCCGCCCTTGCGACGCCGAGCCAATCAGCGTGAACGTGGCCGCGGTCGCTCCGGTGCCAAGTAGCTCCTCGGAATCTCCAGATGGCAGTCTCACGTCGATGCCGGCCGCCAGCCCGCCGCCCGGCCGCGATGCAAAGCGGTACTTGGCGCGCAGCAGCACGTCGCCGATTCCGCTGGCGTCACCCGAATCGGACAACGTCTGGGTCACCGCGTTTCCCGGGAACGCGTGGATGGTCGACGTGTCACCGGTCGCAAGGCGCAGAACGGTGGCGTCGATGCTCGCGTCCATGCTGACGCGCACGATGGGAACAGCCACCGCAAGGTCGAGCGCGTCGGTGACGCCGTAGCTGGCAAACAGCGTCGTCGTCGCACTGGTGAGATCCAGCTTGAGCGCCGCCTGCACCAGATCACCCTCGAAGAACGCATCGCCGGGCACGTTCTCGTGCTCCAGGTAGAACTTGATGTCGCCACTGTCGAGTTTGGCGCCTTCAAAGGAGCTGTACCTCGAGTACTGGAAGTTCGAGCCGAACGTCAGTTTCTTCCGGCCGTTGGTCAACGCGCGATCGGCAAAGGCCGGACCAAAGCTGTTGGTCGCACGCTGAAACGTGCCGCTTGCCGCATCAAAGGTGAAGGCGAACCCGCCGGTCGGTGACCCAATCGGGAACGTCGCGATCTGGGCCACGATCTGCTGATTGAAGATGTAGGGGATCAGTGTCTGGTCAGCGCCGGGCACGAAGTGCGCCTCGTGCGTCAGGACTCCGGCCGGCGGCGGCGCCAGGCGGATATCGGCCTGAATGAGATTGACGAGCAGGAAAGACAGCGGTGTGTCCTGTGCAAACGCTGGCCGCGACACGAGCACCGCGAGCACACAGAACAAGCGGATGAGTCTCGTACCTCTGGCCATGCATACCTCCAGGCGGGCGAACGCGCGGGAGTATAACATGCCCCGCGGGGCGGCAGCACGATGTGCGCCGGCACGCCGAGGAACGCGGCACGAAGGAGCGCGGGACAGGGTGGACCAGGCATGGTCGGTCACTGGCGGACGAAGAGCCACAGACTGACCGCGGCAAACAGGACGCCGATGCGCAACCACGTGCGCGCCTGTGCGCCATCGTCCCGGGCGCGGCGCAGCTTTCGAGCGGCCGCCAGAGACAGGAACACCAGCGACAGCGCCGCGAGAATGTACTTGGTATTCACGCTGTCCTTCTCGACTTCACCGTTTGGCGCAGGCTGGCCGTATGCTACAACATCGGCGTCGGGTGTGCAGGGCGGTCACGCACCTCCTTGCACACGTCGCGTCCGGCCACACCGCCGCGGTATTGTCAGTTCGACGCTGGGCGTCCTGCCCGATTCCGGCCGGTGATAAAGGCGCGGGTCGCGGCACCTTCCGTGCCGTCCGTCAAGGCGTGCGTGCTACCATTCGGCGCGATACTGACCCTCATGCCCTTCCCTACGCGAGTCGGCCGCTACGAGATCAAGAGCCGCATTGGCGGGGGCGGTATGGGCACGCTCTATCTCGCTCGCGACACCAACCCCACCACCGACCGCCTGGTCGCGCTGAAACTGCTCAACGCCAACCTCGAACACGGCGATCTGCGCGCGCGATTCTCCAGGGAGGCGCGGTCGCTGTCGGCGCTGAGTCACCCCAACATCGTCATCATCCACGACTCGGGCGAATTCCAGGGCGCGCCGTTCATCGTGATGGAGTACGTGCGAGGCGAATCGCTGGCGGAGAAGATCCGGCGGAAGGCCCCGATGTCGCTCGGCCAGAAGATCCGGCTCATGACGGAACTCTGCGATGGGCTGGCGCATGCCCACGGGGCGGGCATCATCCATCGCGACATCAAGCCCGCCAATCTGATGGTCGACCAGCACGGCCGGCTCAAGGTTCTTGATTTCGGCATCGCCCGCGAAGGCGACAGCCGGCAGGCGCAAGGGGGCCTGACGCGCCTGCACACCTCCATCGGCACCCCGGGGTACATGTCTCCGGAGCAGATCGAAGGCGTGGAGATCGACCACCGCGCCGACCTCTTCTCTGCAGGCACCGTGTGCTACGAGCTGCTGGCCTATCGCGAGGCGTTTACGGGCGGCACGACCCGACAGATCGAAAAGCGGGTCATGCATGACGACCCGCCGCCTCTCATATCCGTCGTGCCGGGACTCGATCCGCGAATCGCGGAGATCATCGCGCGTGCGCTGAAGAAGGATGTGAGCGAGCGAGCCCAGAGCGCCGGCGAGCTGCTCGACGCGTTCCAAGGTGTGCTCGCGACGCTGCCTACCGACGTGCAGCCCACGCACGTCACGCCGCTTCCGTCGGTCGAGGCCTCTGCCGGCGGCGAGTCGCGGCGTCGACGGGCGGCCGACATGGCCCAGCAACGGGCGCTGGCCAGCAAGGCAGAGGGCGCTCTCGACTTCGCCCGCCGCTCGGCACTGGAAGCGCTCGCCGAAGATGCCGGACACGGGCCCGCGCGGATGCTGCTCCGAGAGCTCGGCGGCGAGGCGGATGCGGCGCAGATGATCGAGTCGACGCAGCTGTCCGTGTCGCCCGAGGACACCCTGCCTGGAGATCGGACGGTCGTCAACTCGTCCGGGTCCGTTCCGAGACGGCCGGCGGTGCCGCTGCCGTGGCGCCCCGACCAGCGCCCGTGGATGCGCCTTGTGCCGCTGGCCAGCGCGGCCGCACTGGCCCTCGTGCTGATCGGGCTGGCCGTGGCCTTTCGTGACCAGTGGCTGCCGGCCGACGACGCGCCTCTCAGCCGCGTGGTCGTAGCCGAGCCCGAGGCGCCGCCGGTCGAGGAGCGTCGCGGAGCCAACGGCGGCGACCCGGTTCCCACGACCCTGATCGCCACGCTGCAGGACGCCCAGGGCGTACCCGTCAACGAGGCCGAGGTCACGCTGAGTCCTGGCAACATAGCGGCGCCGGGTAACGGCCTCGGTCAGTACGTGTTCCAGTCAATCGCGCCGGGGCCATATGCGCTCACAGTGCGCCATGCCAGCTTCAGGGAGCGGACGGTGACGCTCGAGGTGGCTCCGGGCGGCGTGCAGCAATCGATCGTGCTCGACCGCGTGACGAAAGTGGCGGAGGCGCCGCTTCGAGACCCGAAGCGTCCGCCTGCCGAAGACTACCGGAGGCCAGCCCCGCCTGCGGATCCGCCGTATCGGCCTTCTGGGGACGCGACGCGACGCGACACGGTGGTGGAGAACCGGCCGGATGCCAAGACGCCTGTCAGCACCGGGCAGGTGACAGCCCTGCCTACGCCACGGTCCTCGGTACTGGCGCAGGATGCCCTGGAGCGCGCCGTTCGCGCCATCAACGACGACGGCGACCTGGACCGGGCGGAGCGGCTCCTGGCAGAAGCGCGACGATACGACCCAGAGTCAAAAGAAGTGGCGAGAGAGCTGGAGCGTCTACGAGAGATGCGCGCCGTCGAGCTGCGTCAGTTCGTGCGCGATCACGTGCTGCGGGCGCAGCGGCTGTTTCGCGAGGCTGGCGACCTCGACGGGGCGCTGCGTGAAGTGGACCGGGCATTGAGCCGGCTGCCCTCGGATCCGCAGGCTGTCGGCCTGCGTGAAGAGATTCTGCGGGTGCAGGCCATCGGGACGAAGAAGCCCCCACCAGCGGTGGGCGGGCCGGGCGTGGGCGGGGACGAATGGATGTTCGACGAGTCGGAGCACAGGTGAACCTATGAGAAGTATCGTTGCTGGTCTGGGTCTGACGTTGATGATGGCAACCGCGGTGGCCTCGTGGGAACCGGGTAGCGCGGCCGATGCCGCGGCGCAACCCGCCGCGTGCCCGCCACTGAAGTTGAGTGACATCGAAGACTACGTGGACGTGAAGGCTCCGGCGGCGGTGGTGCGCCGGCGCATCAACGAGTGCGGGCTCGGGTTCACCTTCGACAAGACCGCCGAAGACCGGCTGCGCACGCTCGGGGCTCAGGCGGATCTGATTGCGCTGCTGGCCAGCGTCGGACGCGCCGGGCTGGAAGTGCGCAGCACGCCGGCAGGCGCTGCCGTGGCCATCGACGGCCAGCGCAGGGGCACAACGCCGCTCACGCTGAACGACCTGGCGCCGGGGGCCCACAAGGTGATGCTGTCGTTCGAGGGGTATCTCGACAACGCCGGCGAAGTCACGCTCAAGGCCGGCGACACCGAG
>JANNEJ010000610.1:0-1577 GCA_031378585.1 Acidobacteriota bacterium
ATCACCGAGCGCGATGCGGGCCATGCCGCGATTGGTGCGCGCCGGCAGGCGCGTCGGGTCGGCGTCGAGAGCGCGGTCATACGCCGCCACCGCGGCCGTGAAGTGTCCGGCGGCGGCCTGGGCGTCGCCGGCGCGTTGCTCTCGATCGGCCACGAGCAAGGCGAGTCGCTGCCGTCCCACCTCGTGGTCTGGCACGATCGCGACGAGGCGCTGCAATCGGTCGATTGCGAGTCCCGGTTGGCCGGCATCGATCTGCGCCAGCGCCAGGTTGTACAGCGCGATGTCGTTGTCGGCGTCGAGGGCGACCGCCCTCGACCACAGCGTGACCGAGTCGTGCCAGTAGGCGGTCTGCGCGCGCGCCTCAACACCGAGGAACACAGCCGCCGCGCCGGCAACTACGAGGGCCGTTCGACGCACGCCGGTTCTGGCCGACGCCATCATCGCCGCGAGTGCCAGCGACAGCACCATCGCCGGACCATAGGTATAGCGGTCGGCCGTGGCTTGCACGCCCGAGGGCGTGAGGCCGAGTACCGGCAGCAGCAACAGCAGATAGCTGCCCCACACCGCTTGCGCGACCCGACGACCGGCGAGATGCACGGTCGCAAGCACCACGGCGGCACTTGCAATCAGCGCCACCACCACGGCGCCCCAATCGGGCTGCGCACTGCGAGGCAGCACATCGAGCAGGTTCAGCGAGCCTGGCACCAGTGTGCGCCAGAGATACAGCGCGGGATTCGTTAAGGCACCAGCGAGCCGTGCGGCCAGGCCCACATCGGCCAGCGACTCGACGTTGCGGGCGCCTGCTTCGACCAAGGCCAGCGCCCCGGAGACCAGCGCAAACGGCGCGAGGGCGCGCGCCAGCTGAGACGCCGTCAGGGGTCGCGCCCTGCGGTCGACGCGGGCCAGCAGCGCGAGCACAAATGGCAGGAGCGGCGCCGTCACGCGCGCCAGCTGCGACACACTGAAGCACGCGAAGCCTGCCCACAGCCAGGCGGTGCGTCCGCTTCGGGTCCAGGTGATCCAGCAACTGACCGACACGAGCAGCGGCGCGTACGACAGCACATAGGGGAGGGCGCTGGCCCACGCCACGGGCTCCACGCGCAGGGGGTGGACCGCAAAGATGGCGACAGCGGCCGCCAGCCACCAGTCGTCGTCGGTGTTGCGGCGTCCGTCGCGTCGCTCCGCCAGGCGGACGGCAATCCACAGCAGCAGTGCGGCGTTCATCACGTGCAGCGCCAGGGCAAGGGCATGCACGCGCGCCGGGCCTGGCGGCGTGCCACCGAGCCACGCGTAGGCCAGCCACGTCAGCGGCTGATAGTGGTCCATGTGGACGGTCGAGAACGCCCACGCGACCAGGCCCTCGGCGGCCGGCTGCAGCTGCGGGTTGTCGATGAGAGCTGCCGGGTCGTCCCAGTTCACGAACCCGTGCTCTCGCACGGCCCAGAACGTGGCGGCCGTGGCCACGACCAGTGCCAGCGCAGCGAGGGCGCGGCCGATGCTCATCGCGATAGTTCTGCCAGACGCTCGCGGGCGGCCCGGAACGACGGGTCGAGCGCCAGCGTCTTCCTGAACCACTC
>JANNEJ010000428.1:0-1558 GCA_031378585.1 Acidobacteriota bacterium
TTCTACTACTCGTTTCTGGTGCTGCCGGCCGTGCAGCGGGATGCCATCGTCGCGGTGTGGGACGCGTGCCGCGCCATCGACGACGCCGTGGACGAAGCAGCCAGCCCCGTCGAGGCCGCGACACAACTTGCGTTCTGGCGCGCCGAGATCGGTCGCGTGTTCGACGGTGGGACGCCGCTCTCGCCCCAGGGGCTGGCGCTGCAGCCGGTGGCGGCGGCCTTTGCCCTGCCTCGCCGCGCCTTCGAAGATCTTGTCGACGGCGTCGAGATGGACCTGACAAGACAGCGCTACGCCACCTTCGACGACCTGCGCGAGTACTGCTGGCGGGTGGCGTCAACCGTGGGAATCATCTGCCTGCAGATCTTCGGGTGCCGCCATCCCGGCGGGCGCGAGTACGCGATGAATCTCGGCCTCGCGCTGCAGCTCACCAACATCGTCCGCGATGTGAAGACCGACCTCTCGAATGGACGCATCTACCTGCCGCAGGACGAGATGCAGCGCGCCGGCTGCACCGAGGAGGCGCTGGCCAAAGGCGAGGTGACGCCCGCGGTAGCGTCCCTGCTCGAGCTCCAGTGCCAGCGGGCACGCGAGTACTACGCCCGCGCCGCCGCAGCCCGACCGCGCGGCGAGGCCCGGCACCTGGTGGCCGCCGAGATCATGGGCGCCATCTACTTCGGCATCCTGCAGCGCATCGAACGGCGGCGCTTCGACGTCTTCTCGGAGGTCGTGCGCGTGCCCCGATCCGCACGGGTCTGGATCGCCGCTTCCACCTGGGCGCGTACCCTGATGCGATCGGGCGTGGAAGCGTCCGTGCCGGCTCGCACGCCGTGACGGCCGCCGATGTCGTGGTCGTCGGTGCCGGCTGCGCGGGTCTGAGCGCGGCGTGCGCGCTGGCCGAGGCGGGCGCCCGCGTGGTGGTGGTCGAGGCGCGTCCGGTACTTGGCGGCCGCACCTTCGCCACGCGCGACAAGGCGTCCGGCGACTGGGTCGACAACGGTCAGCACGTGCTGCTTGGCTGCTACCACGACACGTTGGCGTTCCTGACGCGCATTGGCGCCCGCGACCTGCTGCGCGTGCAGTCGTCGCTGGCCGTGCCCATGGTCGATACGGCGGGGCGGGCGTCGGAACTGCGCTGCCCGGCTCTGCCTTCGCCGGTGCAGCTCGTGGCGGGCGTACTGGCGTGGCCGGCGCTGTCGTGGCCGGAGCGGCTGACCGTGCTGGGCATGGCGCGCGCGCTCGATGCGCGCAGTCAACACGAGGCCGCGTCGCTGACCGTGCGCCAATGGCTGCGCCGGTGGGGGCAGGCCGACCGGCTGGTGGAACTGCTGTGGGAGCCACTGGCCGTGGCTGCCCTCAATCAGCCGATCGACCTGGCGACTGCGGGCACGTTCGTCGAGGTGATCCGGCGCATGCTTGGACCCGGGCCAGACGACGCCGCGCTCGTGCTGCCTGCGCAGTCGCTGACCCATGTCTTCGTGACCCCGGCCGTGACCTTCATCGAGCGTCGCGGCGGCGCGGTCAGGGCAGGCGCGGCGTGCCAGGTCGTGACGCGCAATGG
>JANNEJ010000476.1:0-5603 GCA_031378585.1 Acidobacteriota bacterium
ATGAACTGCACGAACACGACCCGCGTGAGCCCGTCGCTGAAGAGCTTTCCGCCGGCCACCTTCGGAATCACCGTGTACCAGAGCACGTAAGCCGGCAGCAGCCAGAAATACGTAAGCGGATGGCCGAACCACCAGAAGTAGGTGCGGGCCACGATCGGGTCGATGCGGGCCACCAGCCCGAATGACCACGGCAGGATGAAGACCAGCACTTCCACCGCCAGGCCCGCGGTCGCGAGCACCCAGATGGCCACCGTGGTGAGCATGCCGTGCATGGCCAGCGGCACGCGGTCGATGGGATGCGTGCGGCGCCACGCGCGGTAGCTGCCGATCATCACGCCGCACCAGACCCAGGAGCCGACGATGAGCAGCGTGGCGCCGACGTAGAACGACGGATGCGCCAGGAGCGGCGGGTAGAAGGTGTAGAGCACGGTGCTCGTACCCGACAGAATTGCCAGCGTCGTGGTCACCGTGCCGACGAGCGCGATCCAGAAGGCGGCCCAGGCCCAGCGCAGGCCCGCGACGCGGCCGAGCGTGGTCTCGGTCACGAGATACCCGAGCCCCATGATGAAAAACGTGGTGAACACGAGCGCTTCGAGCACGCCGTGCGCGGTCACCGACAGATAGTAGAGACGCGCCGTGCCGAATGGCAACTCGATGCCTGCGCGCGCCAGCGCCTGCATCACGGCCATCAACGCGCCAAGCGCGAAGGCCACGACGGCGACCCAGATGTTGCTGAGCACGAGCCGCGTCGCCACGGTCACTTAATCGGCTCCACGACGACCGAGCCTTGCATCAGGTGATGCCCCAACCCGCAATACTCGTTGCACACGACCAGGTATTCCCCGGGCGTGTCGAACGTCGTCGTCGCCTGACTCACGTAGCCGGGCGCCACCGTGAGATTCACGTTCGTGCCGACGATCTGAAAGCCGTGGAGCACGTCGGGGCTGGTGATGCGAAAGGTCACGGGCACGCCGGCCGGCACGCGCACCTGTGACGGCTTGAACACGTAGAACTCCGCGCGCATCACAACGGTGACGGCGCCGTTCGGGTCGGCAAAGACGCCGGGCGCGGCAAACTCGCCTTCAATCGACAGGGTCTCTGGGTTGACCGTCTCGGTGTGGCTCGGCGGATGCGCTGATCCAATGACCGCGGTTGCCACGATGGCACTGGTGAACAGCACCAGCATGCCGGTGGCCGCCCACATCCAGTAGCGCTCGTATCGCTCGACGTGCATCGGTCCCCTAGGGCGTGTTGCGGGGCAGGTAGAGCCCAAAGAAGAACAGCAGCCAGCCTACGACGACGAGCGCGCCAAACATCCCGACGACGTAGACAGTCCCGCGCGGGTGGTCGCTGGAATCGGAAGTCGGCATGACGGCACCGCTCATGTTGCAAGAACGGTTCCCACTAATGCAAGGGCAAGCTGGCCAATGACGGCAGCAATGGCCGGGCTGCGTGTGGTGTGACAATTCACCCTGCAGGCGGGAAAGTCCCCCGGCTTCGATCGTGAACCTTCGGAAGAAGGGCGCCCGAGGTTGCGCCTCTGGCCGGGGCTGCTACGATAGGCGGATGCTGAGCCGTCGTCTGTTCCTCACCACCCTGGCGGCAGGGTCGCTGACGCTGCGGCCTCGCCCGGCTGGTGCGGCTGAGGCCTCGCGCGAACTGCGCTTCAGCCACTTGCACACCGGCGAATCGCTCACGGCGGAGTATTTCCAGGCGGGCCGCTATGTGCCAGGTGCGCTCAACGCGGTGAATCACCTGCTGCGTGACTTCCGCACCGGCGAGTCGCACGCGATCGATCCCGCCTTGCTCGACGTGCTGTTCGACGTGCGCCAGCGCGTCGAGACGCGCCGCTTCTTCGAGGTGATCTCAGGCTACCGCTCCCCGCGCACCAACGCCGCCCTGCGGCAGAAGAGCGAGGGCGTCGCCGCTCACAGCCTGCACATGTCGGGGCGCGCGATCGACATCCGGCTTGGCGACGTGCCCCTCGCCGCGCTGCGCCGCTCGGCGCTCGCGCTCGGCTCCGGTGGCGTGGGTTATTACCCCGCCTCGAATTTCGTGCACCTCGACACGGGCCGCGTGCGTAGCTGGTAGGGGCGGGCACGGCCCCACTAACGCGGCGCGGCCGTGCGGTCGAGGGTCCGGGCGAGATCCGCATCGTGCCCGTAGATATCGTCGGCGAAGTGCACGGCCTGATCCTCCGGCAGCACCGCCGCGGTCAGGTAGAACAGCACCACGTCGATAGCCTCAGCGAGATGCACGGGCGTGGACACCTCGGCGTGCATCGCGTGCTCGATCTGGGCGGCGTCCCACCCGCGCACGCCGCCAAGCACCCACGCTGCAAGGCCGGCGGGATCGGCCAGGCGAATGCATCCGTGGCTGAAGTCGCGACGGTCGCGCGCAAACAGCGACGGCGCGGGGGTGCCGTGCATGTAGACGTTCTCACGATTGGGGAACACGAACTTCACGAGGCCGAGCGCGTTGTGCGGGCCAGGACGCTGACGCACGCGCAGCGTGCCGGAGGCCAACGCCGTCAGGGTGTCGGGGCCGGGTACCAACGCGCGAGCATCGTCACCCTGGCCCGACACCACCTCCATCTGCTGACGGGTCAGATAGGTGGGGTTCCGGCGCATCGCCGGCAGAATTTCGTTGTGCAGAATCGACCGCGGCACGTTCCAATAGGGACGGAAGATGACCTGATCCATCCGCTCCACAAAGACCGGCGTCTCGGTCCGCATGGCTGCGCCAACGATGACGCGGGTGGAGAAGGCCGGTGCCGGCGCCTCGCCAAGCGTGTCCCACGCCCAGAGGCGAAACATCGGGATGTTGACGGCAATCAGCCGCCGGTCGCCAAGATCGGGTAACCAGCGCAGGCGCTCGAGCGCCATCTCGATTTGCCGCACCCGGGCCGACGCGGGCACCCGGGCTGCCGCGATCGTGCGCGCGGCGAGCACGCCGTCGGCCGCAAGACCGTGCCGCGCCTGGAAGCGGCGCACGCCGTCGACGAGTGCGCCCTGATAGCGGTCGTCGCCGGGCGGTGGGACGTCGGCGGGCGCCAGATCGCCACGCGCCTCCAGGTGCACGCCGAGCGCATGGGCGCTCGCATACACGCCACCTGGCGTGGCGGCGCGCACAAACGCCGGCACGGCGGGGTCGTTCCGGACGGCAATGGCACGGTAACGCCCCAGCGCCTCGATGAGCTGCGCATACACGGCAAGCGGCGGAGCCAGGGCGTCTACCGCCGCCGCCACGCGACGCGCTGCGATGGCCTCGCCAAGGAGCGCCGGAAAGTCGTGGGGCTCGGCCCAGGCATCGAGGCGCAGGCCGAGCGTGCGAGGGTCTACGCGGCCAAGGTGCAGGTGCCGCATGAAACGCAGCATGCCGAGACTTAGTGCGACGTCGTACTCCGCCTGCCGATCCGGCTGCGCGGGCACGGCAGCGTCAGGCGCCACGAGCGGGCCCGTGAGGTACGCGGCAGGATCGAGTCCGTCGGTTGCCGCGGTCCGTAGCCGCGCCACGGCCTCGAGTCCATCGCGCGACAGGGCGCCGCTTGCAAACCATAGGAGCACTGGACTGCCGGGTCCGTAGAGGCGCTGAAGTGCCGAGTGCTCCTCCGCCGACAACCCGAGCGCGCGCGTCGCCTGCGCCAGGTCAAGCGCGTGCGGCGGCTGGAGGTCCCGAGACTCGGAGGGCGCAATCGAGGTGGCCTGTTCGAACTGGCGCGTGGCCCGCTCGTGGAGTCCCCAGGCCCCCGCCAGCGCAGCCGCGGCGACGGCCGCGACCGCAACCCCGATGGCCGGCCCCAACAGGCCGGCGAGACGGCGCGTGCGATGTCGACGACCGGTCACCTGCCCCACCCCTCATGCCCTATGCACTCTGCGTACCTGGAAGAGCAGGTCCACGAGCCCCCGAGGCGACCCAAAGCAGCATTCGAGCCCAGAAAACTCGGCAAGTTCGCGCGTGCGTGGGAATATTCCCCGGGCAAACTCGCGCCAGCAGGGCTGAATCGTTGACATCTGCCGGCGGCGAGGTCTTTGCAGACGACAATACAGAAGACAATACAGACGCTGGGAGGCGCTCGACGATGACTGCTGCAACTCGACTTGGCGGAACCCTGATGTTCACGCTGTTCTCGACCGCCGTGGCCGGCCAGGCGCAGGCCCAGGATGCGGGGGCGACGGTGTATGCGACCCAGAAGTGTTCCCTCTGCCATTCGCTCGGCGGGCGCGGTAACGCCAAAGGACCACTCGACGAGGTCGGCTCCAAACTGTCGGGCGACGACATTCGCAAGTGGATCGTGGCTCCCGCGGAGATGAGCGCGAAGTCGTCGTCCACGCGGAAGCCAGCCATGCGGGCCTATCCGAATCTTCCCGTGGTCGAGCTCGACGCGTTGGTGACCTACATGGTCGCCCAGAAGAAGAAATAGATTCTGGCTGCCATGCGCCTTCACCTCCCATCAGCAGCCAGAAACCCAATCAGCCTCGTCGGCGTGGCCGTGGCCACGGCCACCGGGGTGCTGTTTCTCGGGTTGCTCCTGCTCGACACGCTGGGCCTGCTGCGGAACCCGTATGTGGGACTGCTGCTCTTTGTGGCAATCCCGGTGCTGTTCCTGTTCGGCCTGACGCTCATTCCCCTAGGGATCTGGCGTCGGCGGCGGCGCCTGGCGCTCGGAGGGGAGCTTGAAGACTGGCCCCTCATCGATTTTCGCGTGCCGCGGACGCGCATGGTGGTCGTCACCGTGGCCGTGCTTACACTGGTGAACGGGCTGATTGTGTCGCTGGCCGCTTACGGCGCCGTCCACCACATGGAGTCGGCCTCGTTTTGCGGCACCACGTGCCACACGACGATGGAACCAGAGTACGCCGCATACCAGGTCAGCCCGCACGCGCGGGTGGCATGCGTGGCGTGTCATGTCGGTTCGGGCGCCGGGGCACTGATCGAGTCGAAGGTCGCCGGCACCCGGCAGCTCTGGCAACTGCTCAGCGACAATGTCCCCAAGCCGGTCGCCGTCCCAGTGACATCGATGCGGCCCGCGCGCGACACGTGCGAGACCTGCCATTGGTCGGAGGCGCCGCACGGCGATACCCTGCGCCAGATCCGGGAGTACGCCGACGACGAGCAGAGTTCTGAGACGGTCACGACGCTGCGGCTGCACGTCGGGGGCGGGCGCACCGCCTTAAACGCCGGCAGTGGGATCCACTGGCACATGAACGTCGACAACCGCGTGGAGTACATCACGACCGATCGCGAGCGTCAGACGATTCCCTGGATGAAGGTCACCGACCGCCAGGGGCGTGTGAAGGAGTACACCTCACCGGGAACGACGCCCGAGCAACTGGCCCAAGGCGAGCATCGCGTCATGGACTGCATGGACTGCCATAACCGCCCGGCGCATACGTTCGCTCCAAGCGCGGAGCGCGCCGTCGATCGCGCTATTGCGCTAGGCCAGATCCCCAAGGACCTGCCGTTCGTGCGCCGCGAAGCGGTGGCCGCGCTGAAGACGTCGTACGCGTCGAACGAGGCGGCCCTGAGCGGCATCGACGCGAAGCTTCGGCAGGTGTATGCGGTGCAGGCGTCGACACCGTCCGACACGCTTGCCCGTACGG
>JANNEJ010000482.1:0-6695 GCA_031378585.1 Acidobacteriota bacterium
TCGAGGCGTGACGGGATCGTCTCGCACGCGAGCAGGTCGGCCCCGGCGTCGGCGAGTACGGTGAATCGTTCGCGGTGAAAGTCGACCAGCGCGTCCTCATCGAGCCCGTAGTCGCCGCGATACTCGGAGCCGTCATGTAGCATGGCTCCAGTCGGTCCGACTGACGCGGCGACGAGGAGCTCCCGCACCGTGCCCGGCTGGTCGCCCAGCACGCGACTCCGGGCAGATTGGGCGATCTCCACGGAGCGCTGCAGCAGGGCATTTGTCGACTCGGCGCTCAGGCCGCGCTTGGCGAAACCTTCGTAGCTTGCCTGGTAGCTCGCCGTGATGGCGATGTCGGCCCCCGCCAGGAAGTACTCCCGATGTACCCGCTCGATGGCATCGGGCGCCTCGATGAGCACGCGCGCCGACCAGAGTCCATCGCTGAGGTCCAGTCCCTGCCGCGTCAACTCGGTGGCGACACCGCCGTCGATCACGCGGAGCATTGAAGGAGCCATCCCGACATGATGCCGCCGGGCGGGACCTGTGCCAACCCCAGAACGGCGCCGAATTCGGCCTCGGAGCCGAGCGCGTTCTGCACGCTGGTCACGCCGGCGGCATGAAGCCGCGGCGTGACGGTGTCGAGCATGGCCAGGCGCTCGTCATCGGTCGGTTCCGGCAGCAGGCGCGACACCAGACCCTGCGCGCTCTCCTGCAACACGCCCGTGGGCTCGCCCGTCTTTCGGTCGCGCACAATCGTGCCGTTCACGGGATCGGGCGTGTGCCTGAATCCGGGCACGACACTGCGTCCGGCCGCGTCGAGGACGATCGTCTCGGGGCCGCGATGACGCGCGACCTCGGCGGCCGCGCCGATCGCCACGATCCGGTCGCCGCGCACCGCGAGCGATTCGTGCAGCGTGGTCGATCCGTCGGCGGCGTAGATCTGCGCGTTCGTCACGAGCAGGTCGGCCGGCGGCCCGGTCTCCCGTGCGCTACAGCCCGCCTCGGCCAGCCACCCGGCCAAGCCGATCCCCTGTCCCACGACACTCAGCCACGCACGTCGTCGCATCGCCGCCTCCAGCCGCCCCGCGTCGCAGTCGCAGTCGCGGTGGCATGGTGCCGCGGTGCGGGTCAGGCCAAGAGGAATACCACGTCCAGGGCCTCTGGTAGTATTCGGCCGTTGTGGGGCACCCTGAGACGGGTTCCCACGCTCCGCGTCGACACGACCCGGAGTCAAAGGGAGGCCCGCAGTGACGTCGTCGTTCAAGGGTTTTGCAATCGCGTCCGCGATGCTGGCCGCCGGTGCCGTCGGCGTGGCCGTATCAGAAATCCCTCCGGTCGCCACTGCCACCCAGCCGTCGCCTGCCGACCTCATCGTGGTCAATGGGCGCGTCTTTACGGGCGCGGGCAATCCCGTGTCCGAGGCGGTCGCCGTCAAGGGCGATCGGATCGTGGCCGTTGGCACGCGGCCGGCGATTGAGGCCCTGCGCGGGCCGGCGACGACGGTGGTCGATGCCGCGGGCGGCACGGTGGTGCCCGGATTCAACGACAGCCACGTGCACTTCCTGAGCGGGTCCCAGAGTCTCCAGGAACTGGATCTGGGCGGTGCCCGCACCCTCGAAGACGTGCAGCAGCGCATCCGCGAGTTCGCCGCCAGCCATCCCGCCGCCACGTGGATTCGCGGGCGCGGCTGGAACTACTCCGCGTTTCCCGGCGGCCTGCCGACTCGCGCGCAGCTCGACGCGGCGTTACCCGACCGTCCGGCCACGCTCGTGTGCTTCGACGGCCACAGTTCGTGGGTCAACACGAAGGCGCTCGAGGCGGCAGGCATCACGAAGGGCACGCCCGACCCGTCGGCGGGCGTGATCACGCGAGACGCCAGCGGCGCGCCTGAGGGGCTGCTCAAGGAATCGGCGCAGCAATTGGTGCGCAAGGTCATGCCGCAGGTGACACGCGCCGAACAGCGGCAGGCCCTGCTGGCCGGCATCGCCCGAGCGCACGAGCTCGGCGTGACGAGCGTGCAGAACGCCAGCGGCAACGCCGACGAGTTCTCGCTCTACCAGGACGTGCGAGCTTCAGGAGCGCTTCGGCTTCGGGTCTACTCGGCGGTCTCTGTCAGCCCCGGCTTCACTGAGGCCGACGCCGACCGGTTCGACGCGATCCGTGCCGGCATCAAGGGCGACGATCGCTTCAAAGTCGGCGCGGCGAAGCTCCTGATTGACGGCGTGATCGAGACCAACACTGCCGTCATGCTCGCGCCCTACGACAACAACCCTGCCACGACCGGTCTTCCGAACTACCCGGTCGACGAGCTGAACCGCATCGTGCGCGTGCTCGACGCCCGTGGCTACCAGATCATGATTCACGCAATCGGCGACGGCGGCGTCAGGCGCGTGCTCGATGCCTTCGAACAGGCCGCCCGGGCGAACTCCGCGCCTGCGCGCGGGCGCCGGCATCGCGTAGAGCACATCGAGACCATGGACATGGCCGATGTGCCGCGGTTCGGGACGCTCGGTGTGATCGGGTCGTTTCAGCCTCCGCACTCCCGGCTCATGAACGCTGCCGAGCCACGTGGGCAATGGGCCGGCAACATCGGCCCCGACCGTACCTCCCGTGGCTGGATGTGGAAAAGCGTGCGCGATGCCGGGGGACGCCTGTCGTTTGGCAGCGACTGGCCGGTCGCGTCACTCAATCCGCTCGTGGGGCTCTGGGTCGGCGCCAATCGCATTGGCCACCGAGCGGTACCCACGCAGCGGCTCTCGATCGGCGAGCTCATCGATGGCTACACGTACGACGCCGCGTTTGCGTCGTTTGACGAGCAGGTCAAGGGGCGACTGGCCGTGGGTCAGCTCGCCGACATCGCCGTCCTGTCGCGCGATGTGCTCACGTCGCCACCGGCGGCCGCCGACGACGTGCAGGTGGCCGTCACGATCTTCGGCGGCGCCGTCGTGTATCGGCGGGGCGCCAAGTGACGGCGCCCTCGCCGCGGTCGCGTTAGAACTCGAACCGGAAGCCGAGCTGCACGGTGCGTGGCCGCACGACCGACAACGTCTGCTGCCAGGGTGTCGTGGCGGTGACCTGCGAGCTGTTGTTCCGGAGCGTGAGGACGGTGTCCGAATTGAAGATGTTGAACAAGTCGGCCGAGAAGCGCAGCCGCCGATCGCCGAAACGGAAGTCCTTGTCCAGGCGGATCTGGAAGTCGTTGACCGCGGGCAACTCGAAGTTCCCGCGCTCCTCGGCAAGAATCGTGACGTCGCCCTGGCCCGCGCCCATGTTGCGTACGATGATCTGGCGCCCATAGGGACGACCGGCCTCGTAGGAATAGCGCCCGCCAAGAGACACGCCCCACGGCGCCTGGTACGTCGCCGACAGCTTCACCGCGTGCTCGGCGTTGGTGGCCGTGGGTCCAAACGCATTGAGGGTGTCGTTGGGGTCGCGCCCGAATCCCGCCGTAGGTGAGAGGTTGCTGAAGTCCTGCTGCGTGCTGCCCGCCACCGATCCCGACCCCAAGGCCTTGGAGTCCTGCCAGGTATACGAGGTGTTGACCTGCACGCGGGTCGAGAACCGCTTGTTGAACTCGAGGACCACCGACTTGAAGCTCTGATCGAAGTCCTCACGGTTGACGACCTGATACAACGGCGACCCGACTCCGCTCGTGAGCGTCTGCACCGTGATGGTCTGTGTGCGCCCGTCGAACGTGTCGACGATATCCCTGGGTGCGTAGGCACCGCGCACGTCTCTCAGCCGGATGAAGTTGCCTTCCTTCTTGTAGACGAAGGACAGCGCGACTCCGGCGCCACCGGCGATCTGGCGTTCGATGCCGACCGACACCTGATCCGTGTACTGGTTGTCGACGCCAGGATCGACGGCGAAGTTGCGCTTGGGATCGGTGACGCTGACCGGAATGGTGTACTCGCGAGTGACCGGACTGTACTCGCGCACGATCGTGACCGCGCCGCCCGGCGAGATACCGGCGAACATCCCGGTCACGAGCTTGCCGTAGAACCGTCCGTAGGCCGACTTGAACACCGTCCGGCTGGACCGGTCGAGTCGCAAGGTGAAACCCACGCGCGGTGAAACGGTGTTGAACGCGACCAGGTCAGGTACGCCGGGGTACGACGCGACCGGAGGCGAGAAGGTCTTGCCGTCGATGCCCTCGATGACCGCGTCCGAGCTCAGCTCCGGCACGTCGCCGCGCGTCCGATCGAAGCGCAGTCCGAGGTTCAGGGTCAGCACGTCGTTCACGGTCCAGATGTCCTGCAGATACGCGCCGACCGACCGAATCCGTCCGCCGGTCGCGGCCGGGTCGGCGAACGTCGCGCGATAGGGTGCGCCGTTGAGGTCCGTATAGCTGACCCCGCCGATGCGCGCCAGCACCGTTCGCTGCGTCGCGTATGCGGTCTGAATGCCGGTCTTGAAGTCATGGGTGCCAGGCCCGAACCCCGACGTGTGCGGGCGATCGACGCGTCGAGGGTCGTGCGGTTGTGAAACTGCTTGCTGGCCGTCTGGCCGTTGACACTCGAGATGCCCGTGGCCTGGTCCGAGCGGCCGGGCGTCTCGAAGTCGTCCGAGTAGGGCGTGAAGTTGTCGCGGATGTAGATGCCGCCGCCCCGCACCTCGAGCAACGTCGCGTTGCCGAACGCCTGCGTGTACTGCCCGTAGACGACGGGGTTGTGCCCGTGCTCCACGGTCTGAGTAATCAGTGGCGCCGTGCGGGTGGCCGTGGCGGCGCAGCAGAACATGTTGTTGTTCCAGCCGATCGCCAGATTGCCGTTCTCGAAGAAGCGCGCGGTTCCCTTCAGGAACGGCTTGTAGTTCTTGCCGCCAGCGCGCTCGAGGCTCGGGTCGACACCCACACCGGTCGTCGCCTGGCGCGACGTGGGCAGAATGCCGTAGAACCAGATCCGGTCGCGCTTGATGCGGCCGCCCACTTCGAGCGTCGCCTGCTGGTTGTAGTGCACGGTGAAGGGGAACCGCTCGTTGGGCGTGTTGTTCGCCACCCAGTCGCCGGGAATGACAAAGGCGCTGAACATGCCGCGGAAGTCGTTGCTGCCCGACTTGGTCACGATGTTGACGATGCCGCCCTGGAAGCTGTGGAACTCGGCCGAGGCGCCGATCGCCTTGACCTGCACCTCCTGCATGATGTCTGGGCTCGGGAAGTCCCAGACGCCGCCGTTGGAGACGGCCGAGATGTCCACGCCGTCGTACTGGAACTGGTTCTGGTCGCTGCTCGACCCGAAGATGACGAAGCGCGAGTCGTTGGGCACCTGGTTGATCCGGACGGCCGGTGCAAACGTGACCACGTCGAAGTACGACTGCCGCGCGGTGGGAATGTTCTGCAGCAGCGACTGGGTGAAGTTGGTCGAGAAGCCGGCGTTGGCGGCGTCGACGACCGGGGCCTCACCGGTGACGGTGACCGCCTGCTCGAGGGTACCCACCTCCAGACCGATATCCACCTGGATGGTGCGGCCGACTTCCACGCGGATGTTCTCGCGCCGCACCGTCGTAAAGCCCTGCAGCGAGAAGACCAGCGTGTACTCGCCGAGCGCCAGGTTCTGCAGCGTGTAGAGGCCCTGCCCGTCGGTGACCGTCACCGCTGGCGCGCCGATGCGGGCCGGGCTCGACGCCTCGATAGTGACGCCGGCCAGCACGCCGCCGGTGCCGTCCTTGACGAACCCGCGCAGGCCGCCGGTCGAGGTCTGCGCCGAGGCGGTCCCGACGCCAACCAGTGTCACCACGATGGCCGCGAGCAATCGGCCGATGATGCGAAGTGTCATGTGTCCTCCCTTACGCGGGCTTACGCGCGCCGTTCGTCCCGAGATCGTCAACCCGAAGTGTCATTCGCCTGCTTCGGCCTGGGGCCCTCTACGGCAGCGCGAACGCGATGAATTCCGCCGCGGATTCGCGCTCGCCGATGGCCACCAGCACGTACTGCTTCCCCTGGTGCATGTAGGTGATGGGCGCTCCGGTCGTGCCGGCCGGGAGTTCCGTCTCCCAGACCACTGTGCCGGTGGCTTTGTCGTAGGCGCGGAACATCCGCCCGAACATGCCGTCGCGATTCGTTCCTGGAATGGAGTCGCTGCCTTCGCCGATGAAGAGCAGCGTCTTGGTGAGCAGCGGCGCGGCGCGTCCGGGAATGCCGAGCGGCGGCAGATTGAGATCCTTGACGAGCGGGTGATGACGAGGGCCGTCGCCGTTGGCCGCCATCCACACGTGCTCACCCGTGTTCATGTTGATGGCCGTGATGCGGCCGTAGGGCGGTTTGAAGATGGGAAACCCGTCGATCGACAGATCGGGCCCTGGCCAGGGCCGCGGCGGCGGCGGTCCGCCGGCATTCGGCCCTGCTGCCGTCGCCTGCGTCGCATAGGCCATGGTGGCCGTGGGATCGTCGGTCTTGATGGCGCCGCTGATGCCGGGCTGCGTGTGCGAGACGGCGTAGTAGTAGCCGGTCTCGGGATCGAACGCGCCCGTGTGCCAGTTGCCCGATCCCCAGCCGCCAGGAATCACGAGCGTGCCTCGTGGGCCGCCGGGCGCCATGCTTCTCACCGACGGCGGCGTGAAGAGCGGGCCCATCACAAAGCCCTTGACCTTTTCCAGGGCGCGGGCGCGCAGCTCCGGCGTGAAGTCGATGAGGTCGTCCTCGGTGAAGCCCTGCCGGTCAAATGGCGCAGGCCTGGTCGGGAAGGGTTGGGTGTTCGAGGAGTGCTCGCCGGGCA
>JANNEJ010000495.1:0-5323 GCA_031378585.1 Acidobacteriota bacterium
CCTGAGCCGTGAAACAGACTCCGGTGTTCGCCGAGCGTGAACTCGCGCATGCGCTTCAGGATGACCAGTTCGATCTCGCTGATCTCGGAGAGATTGACGAGCGGAGCTATCTCCTGCTCGCGGGTCCTCATGGAATGGGCACCCGCGCCACCACGTCCTTCACGACGAGCTCGGCGGTGAGCCCGTGGCTGGCGGCGTGCGGGCCGAGCCAGATGCGGTGACTGAGGATGTACGGCGCCAGATCCTGGATGTCTTCGGGAAACACCTCGTCGCGACCGCGCACGAGCAGGGCCCACACCTTGGCCAGGCGGCCCCACACGATGATGGCGCGGGGCGAGGCGCCTAGATCCACGCCGCGCTCCACCAGTTCCGACGGCGAGTGACGCAGCCAGTCAGTGTCGGCGTTGTACGGCCGGGTGGCGGCCACGAGCTGCTGAATGTAGGCACCCAGGCGTTCGTGCAGGAACACGTCTTCGTTGATGCGCGAGCGCATCGCGATGATGCGCTCCTTCGACATCAGCTTGTTCAGCCGCACGTGCTTGAAGTCGAAGTTGACGAGCTTGGCTTCTTCCTCGGGCGGCAGATAGCCGACGTTGATCATCACGGCGAAGCGGTCGGTGGCGGCTTCCGACAGCGGGAAGGTGCCCTGGCCGAGTTCCACCGGGTTCATGGTGGCGATCGCGAAGCTGAAGGCGGGCAGTTCGTAGGTGGTCTTACCGACCGTGACCGTGCGGTCCTGGAGGCCTTCGAGAAAGGCGCTCTGGCTCTTGAGCGGGATACGGTTGATCTCGTCGAGCAGGATGACTTCTGCCGAGGCCAGCGGGCCGAACTCGGTGATGAGCTCGCCGGTGGCCGGGTTGATCATCTGGAAGCCGACCACTTCGGTGGGCTGCAGGTCGGCGCGGCCCTGGATGCGGGCGAACTTCGCGTCGGAAATGGCCGCCAGGATGACCCCGAAGAACGTCTTGCCCACCCCGGGCACCCCGCGGATCAGCAGGTTGCCGGCGTTGACCTGCCGGTTCTCTTTCTTGTCGTAGGTGGTCGGGATTTCCGACAACAGCACGACATTGGCGAGCGTTTTGGCCGCTTCGTAGCCGACCAGGGCTTTGCCCCCCTCGGCGAGGATGGCGTGATGGAAGGCGATGGCTTCGGTCAGATCTTGATGCACGGGGAATCCCAGGAAAGGCCAGATCCTATACCGTGCGGGCCCCAAGGACCATAGGACGGGTCGCGTCGAGCCGATATGACAAGTGACGACCACCGGCGCGCGCCGGCTTGGGAAGGACCGTGCAGATGAAGAACGAACGCCGCAACTTCAAACGGCTCGTGGGGCCGTACGACGGGGGATGGGACGGCGCCTCGGGCATGCGTGATTGCCGGGTGACCGACCTCAGCCGCGGCGGCTGCTTCATCGACGCCTATGCCAGTAACCCCGTGGGCGCCAAGATCACGACCGATATCAAACTGTCCGGCCAGGCCTTCCGGTTGCGCTCCGAAGTGGTCTATGTGGACCGGGTGCAGGGCTTTGCCGTGCGGTTCCTGGACGACAACGATCCCGACGTGTTGAAAGCCCTCGCGGAGCTCATCGAGCAGCTCACCAAATAGTTGATCTCGTCAATTAAATAGATGACTCTGGTCGTCACGTCCCTGGAGGGCGCCGATGGCCCGAACGACCCCTGCCGGCACGACCGACGCCGTGCGCCGCTTCAGCCGGTTCTACACCGCCAGGATTGGCGCGCTCGGCGGCGGCCACCTGGGCACACCGCACTCTCTGACTGAAGCGCGCCTGCTCTTCGAGCTCGGCGGCGGCGGCCCGACTACGGCGGCCGCGCTCGCTCAGGCGCTCGAGATCGACCCGGCGCAGGTGAGCCGCACGGTCGCCCGGCTCGAGCGCGCGGGGCTGGTCACCCGCGCGCGGGCCCCTGACGACCGCCGCGCCCATCTGCTGACGCTCACCGCGACTGGCCGGCGTCAGTTCACGACCCTCGACAGCCGGTCGCGCCACCGCGCTGCGGCTTTGCTCGACCCGCTGCCGCCCGCGCACCGCGCGCGGCTACTGGAGGCGATGCGCGCCATTGAAGAGGTGCTCTCGGCTACGCCGCCGGCCGTGCCGGCGATCGTGATCCGGCCGCACCGGCCCGGCGACCTCGGGTGGATCGTGTCGCGTCACGGTGCGATCTACGCCGAGGAGTACGGCTGGGACGGCACCTTCGAGGCGCTCGTGGCCGGCGTGGCCAAGGACTTCATCGAGCAGTTCGACCCGCGCTTCGAGGCCTGCTGGATCGCCGAAGTCGACGGCCGGCCGGTGGGCTCGGTGTGCCTGGTGCGCAAGTCGGCTGCGGTGGCCAAGCTGCGGCTGCTGCTCGTGGAGCCCTCGGCCCGTGGCCTGAAGATCGGCACGCGGCTGGTCGACGAGTGTCTGCGGTTTGCGCGGCGTGCCGGCTACCGGAAGGTCACGCTCTGGACCAGCCGCATGCTGGATGCCGCGCGCCGAATCTACGAGCAGGCCGGTTTTGTCCGCGTCAAGGTGTCGGCTCCCGAGCACGCCTTTGGCAAGGATGTGGTGTTCGAGACCTGGGATCTGACGCTGGAGAAGGGGCGATGAGTAGCGACCAGGGCGTCCCCTATGTGCTCGGCCATGCCCCGCACGAGATGGCGCGTCTCGAGCGTCAGGCCGCGATCTTCGAGGCCCCGACGCTGTCGTTGCTCGCACGCTGCGGGATCGGCCCAGGCCAGCGCGTGCTGGACCTTGGCTGCGGCGCCGGCGACGTGACGCTGCTTCTGTCCGACCTCGTCGGGCCAGGCGGACACGTGATCGGCATCGACCGCGCGCCCGAGGCCGTGGCCACGGCCCGCGGCCGGGCGGCTGGCCTGGGCCTGCGCGACGTCACGTTTATGGAATCCACGATCGAGGCGCTCGACCTGGCGGCCGTTGACGCGGTGGTCGGCCGGTTCGTGTTGATGCACCAGGCGTCACCGGCGGCCGCCCTGGCCCATGCGGCGCGCCTCGTGCGCCCGGGGGGCGTGGTGGCGATGATGGAATCCCACCTCGACGCGCTCGTGCTCCAGTGGCACTCGTGGCCGGCGTCGGCGGCGTACGCCAACCTGCTCGACGTGATGCTGCGCACCATCAAGGCCGCCGGCGGGCGCACCGACATGGGCTTGCGGTTGCGCGGCACGTTTCTGGACGCGGGGCTGCCCGATCCTGCACTCGACGTGCACGGCACACTGGCGGGCAGCGACGCTGCGCGCTTGTGTCACTACATGGCTGACAGCCTGCGGTCGATGGCGGCCATGGCCGAGCGTCTGGACGTGGAGACGCTGCCGCCTGCCCGCATCGACGAGATGGAGCGCGGCATGCTCGCCGACGCCGCACGTCCAGGCGCCGTCATGAACGGGCCGGTCGTGGTGACCGCGTGGTGCCGTCTGGCATGAGCGCCGCGCCTGTCGACCAGCCGCTCCCGCCCGGCCTCGTGGTGCGCGACGCCCGTACGCCCAACGACCTTGCGGCGGTGCGCGCGCTCATGCTGGCCTACCAGGCGTCGCTCGGGCTCGACCTGGAATTTCAGGATTTCACCGGCGAAGTGGCCACGTTGCCAGGCGACTACGCGCCACCCGGCGGCGGGTTGTTAATGGCGGTGGTTGACGGCACCCCGGCTGGCTGCGTAGGCGTGCGCCGGCTCGAGGCCGAGGTGTGCGAGATGAAGCGCCTGTACGTGAGCGCGGCGGCGCGTGGGTGTGGCGCGGGCCGTGCCTTGGCGCTTGGTGCCATGGCCCTCGCCCGTGAACTGGGCTACGCGCGCATGCGACTCGACACCCTGCCCACGATGCACGCGGCGCAGGCGCTGTATGGCCGCCTGGGTTTCGAGGAGGTGCCGGCGTATCGGGCGAACCCCGTGGCCGGCACGCGCTATCTCGAAGCGCGGCTCTGACGCCTTAGCGAAACGTCCAGCCGACGCCGAACTTCAACTCGGGACTGTCGAGCGCGCCTCACGGCAGCCGAACGTGGCGCCTCCCCTCGGCTCAACTTCGGTCCGGCCTGGCGGGACGTCCTGCCGCAAAGTGGACCAGCACCCGAGACCATGGAGGACCGCCAGAGCGGCCGGTCCTCAGATTTCGCCTCACGGAGACGCCACGTTCGGCCCCCGCTCGCTCGTCTCGCCTCAGTGGACGGGGACCGATCGGATCAGGGCCACCTCGTCGACGGGGAGCGGGTCCTGGAAACGCCACGCATCGATGCCCCGTGGCCGCCGGCACGCGACCTGCCGAGGCCGGCACGATCTGCGGCGTCACCTGCTGCGCCGGCAGCGCGGGCCACACCAGGTCACTGCGCTCGGCCGTGCGTCCACTGCGGCCCAGCGCGATGGCGTCATGACCCTGTGCGATTCACCCGGCGGAGGCGGGCGCGGAGGGTTTCGAGTTGCTCGAACAGTTCCGGTGCCTCCTTGAGTTCGAGCAGGGGGCGCAGTTGTTGGTGGATGTAGCGCCAGTCGAGCGCGGCATCACCCTGGCGCACGATGGTCATTTCGACATCGCGCCAGTCTTGCGATCGGGCCGCGAACGTCTTGAATACGATCAGGTCTTCGGCGGTGCACAACCGCAGCGCGCGGCCCGGCAGCAACATCACATCTTGTCCCCGTCGCACTGCCTCCTCCTCGAACGGGAACGCCCCCATGGCGATGTCGATGCCGACGCCGCCCTTGGTCTGCAGCAGGAGCACGCGGCGCGTTTGTGCGAACTCGCGTGCCCGTGGAATGCGAGGTTCGACCCACTCAAGCGCCAACAGCGCGTCAATGAACGGCGTCTCGGTACCCAGGCCCGTAAACAGCGTGAGATCCACGTCGTCGGTGACTCGCGGCTCACTCCATTTCTGCACGGCCAGGCCGCCGATGAAGCAAAACCGCCAACCCCTGCTGAGGCAGAACTCCTGCAGTCTCAGTGCGGTGTCGAGCACGTCATTGGACATGATCTCGTCGTGTGGCATGCGCGCTCACCGGCGCCCGCGTGCGAGGATCTCGTAGAAATCCACCAGCCCTGAGGTCGGCGACGGCGGGTGCAGATAGACGGCGGAATCGAACAGCGAATTCAGTCTGAGTAGAGACTCGGCCGTATCCGCATTCCGCACCCTCTCCCGGCGCTCGGCTTCGAGTATCTCGCCGGTTTCCCTCCAACTCATCACGTGAGCCTTCAGGTGCTCGCGGAGTTCGATTTCGGTCATTGTGAAATGGTAACAGGTCAATGCCGCATGGCGCGGGACTCTTGTCGATATAGAATCACCTCTCCTCATTGACCCAATGAACCTGTCCCCCGGCTCCCGTCTAGG
>JANNEJ010000515.1:0-4201 GCA_031378585.1 Acidobacteriota bacterium
TGATGGTCGACAGAATCGTGCCGAAACGGTTCGCCATGAAGCGGTGCAGCTCTTCTTCGGCCCGCCGCACGTCGGCCACGGGCACGTCGTCGAAATAGCCGTTGGTGCCGGCGTAGAGCGAGACCACCTGCAGTTCGACCGGCAGTGGCTGGTACAGGAACTGCTTCAACAACTCCACGAGGCGCGCACCGCGATTGAGCTGACGCTGAGTCGCCTGGTCGAGGTCGCTGCTGCCGAACTGCGCGAACGCCGACAGCTCGCGGTACTGCGCGAGGTCGAGTCGCAGTGTGCCGGCCACCTGACGCATCGCCTTGATCTGCGCCGAGCCGCCAACGCGCGACACGGAGTTGCCGACGTTGATGGCCGGCCGCACGCCCTGGTTGAAGAGGTCGGCTTCGAGAAAGATCTGGCCGTCGGTGATCGAGATGACGTTGGTCGGGATGTAGGCCGAGAGGTCGCCGGCCTGCGTCTCGATAATCGGGAGCGACGTGAGCGAGCCGCCGCCGAGCGCGTCGTTCAGCTTGGCCGCGCGCTCGAGCAGACGCGAGTGCAGATAGAAGACGTCGCCGGGATACGCCTCGCGGCCGGGCGGGCGGCGCAGCAGCAGGGAAATCTCACGGTAGGACACGGCGTGCTTCGAGAGATCGTCGTAGATGAGCAGCGCGTGTCGGCCGTTGTCGCGGAAGTACTCGCCCATCGCGGTGGCCGAGTACGGACTGATGTAGAGCATCGGCGCCGGGTCGGCGGCCGCGGCGGCCACGATGATGCAGTAGCGCAGCGCGTCGGCCTCTTCGAGCGTGCGGACGACCTGCGCGATGGTCGACTGCTTCTGCCCGATGGCGTTGTAGATGCAGATGACGCCGGTGTCCTTCTGGTTCAGGATGGCATCGAGCGCCACGGCGGTCTTGCCGGTCTGGCGGTCGCCGATGATGAGCTCGCGCTGACCGCGGCCGATGGGCACCATGCCGTCGATGGCCTTGAGGCCGGTCTGCATCGGCTCACGCACCGACTGGCGGTCCACAACACCTGGCGCCAGCGTCTCGATGGGCGAGAATTTCTTGGTAAGAATCGGGCCCTTGCCGTCAATGGGCTGACCAAGGGCGTTGACCACGCGGCCGAGCATCTCCTCGCCCACGGGGACGGAGATGATGCGGCCGGTGCGCTTGACCGGATCGCCTTCTTTGATGGCGCGGTACTCGCCCAGGAGCACGGCGCCGACGCTGTCCTCTTCGAGGTTCAGCGCGATGCCGAAGACCCCGTGCGGGAACTCCAGCATCTCGCCGGCCATCGCCCGCTCGCAGCCGTGCACGCGCGCGATGCCGTCGCCGAGCGAGATGACGGTGCCCACCTCCGCAACGTCCACATCGACGGCGAAGCCGCCAATCTGCTCGCGGATGATCTTGGAAATTTCGTCGGCTCTTATGTCCATACTCAGTTGCTCTGTCGAACGTTCGTCGTGCAGTGCGGTTCACGCTTCACGGCGACGACCAGCGCCGACCGCGTGACGGTTGGGAGCCCCAGCCCCCAGAACCTAGCCCCCAGAACCTACCAGTTGCTGTCGCAGCTTTTTGAGTTGCGTCTTGACCGTGCCGTCATAGACGGTGCTGCCGACCTTGGCCAGCACGCCCCCGATAAGACTGGGGTCGACCACCGCGGCCACGGCCACCTTCATGCCGGTGACCGCGCCGAGCCGCGATTCTATTGCGCTCATCGCCTCGGGCGACAACGGCACGGCCGATCGGATTTCTGCCCTGACCACGCGTTGCTGGTCGAGCAGGCGCTCGCGGTACACCGCGAGCAGTTCGTGCGAGAGGTGCAGCCGGTCGCGGTCGGCCAGCAGGCCCAGCAGGTTCGTGACGTGCGGACCAATGCCGATACGCTCTGCCACCGCGGTAACGATGGCCCGCTTGCGGTTCGCCGGTACCGAGCGCGTCGTGAGAACCAGGCGCAGCTCGGCGTGGGCGTCGAGCGTGTCGACTAACGTCGTGTGCGGCCGTTCGATCTGGCCTGGGTCGGCATGCTGGCTGGCCACGTCGAGCAGGGCTTTTGCGTAGCGTGTGGCGGAGGTGCGGGTCGACATCGCCTAGCGCTCCTTCACCTGGTCAACGTACCGGTCCACGAGGCGGGTGTGGTCGGCCGGCGTCATCTCACGAGCCAGACGCTGCTTGGCGAGGCTCAACGCCAGTTCCGCCGCGTGGTCGCTCAATTCGCGCTGCGCCGCCTGGAGCCGCACCTCGATCTCGCGGCGCGTCTGCGTGAGCAGGCGAGCGCGATCGGCGGCCGCGGCGCTGGCGATGCGGTCTTCTTCGGCCGCGATCTCCTGTGCGCCACGGGTCCTTAACGTCTCGAGCTCGGCCGGCAGCGCCTTCATCTTGCGATCGACATCGGCGAGCTGCGCGGTGGCCGTGCGGTTGAGTTCAGCCGCATCGAGCAGATCCTTGCGGATCTGGCTCGACCGTCCACTGAGGTATTGGGTGAAGGGCGTGCCCAGGAAGTAGTAGAGCGCCCCGACCAGCACGATGAAATTCGCCACCGGCCACAGCAGACCCGAGAGGCCACCGTGTTCAGCACCAGCGTGTTCTGCAGCGGTGTCGTGCTGGCCCTCGGCCGGCGCGCCGGCGGGCGCGTGGTCGGCCGATTGCGCCGCCACGCTGACGGTCAGGGTAAAGAGCAGTGCGGCACCGACGAGCGCGAGACGGGCCAGCAGATTGCGCCTTAATTCACAAGCCGTGGTGGGTCGAAGCGATGGACGAGTCACGGAAGCTTTCATGTGCGGCTATGCCGTGCGGCCGAGGACCCGAGTGACGATGTCGTGGGCGAGGTTGGCGGCCTCGCCCTCGAGCGCCGCACGAGCGGCGGTGGCCTGGGTAGTCAGCGTGGCCGTGGCGGCCGCGAGCGCGGTTTCGGCTTCCCGCTTGGTGTCGGCCATGACGCCCGCGCGCTTGTCGAGTGCCGTTCGACGCGCGTCGTCCATCAGGCGGTAGACGTCGGCGCGAGCGGCAGCAAGGGTGCGGTCGAAATCGGCAGATGCGTCGGTGGCTTTGTGTGCCGCCGACGCCGCGAGTTCACGCGCATCCCGCACAGCCCGGGAGCGGGACTCGGACACGCGCAGAATTGGCTTGAAGATCAGCGTGTTCAACACGAACACACAGAGCAGCAGCAGCGCGATCACCCAAAGGACCGACAGGTCCGGAATCACAGAATGGAGCCTCCGATGGCGCCGCGAAACGGTGCGGCCCAAAACGCTCTTTTATACCATTTGGCGGGGCGATTGGACAAGGCCGGCGGCGTGGGCCTGAGGCAGCCCGTGGCAGAAAACAGCGTGTTTTGGTATTTCACCTAACAGTAATTAACGGCTCGGCCCGAGACACGACCTGTCCCACGACGGCAGTTACCACGCCACGTTGCAGCAACGCGGCGACCGCCTGAGCCGCAACCGCGCCAGGGACCGCCACCAAGAGGCCCCCCGAGGTCTGCGGGTCAAATAAGAGGTCCATGCGGGATTCGGCCACGGGAGACGTGGCCTGAATACGGCCATGGAAATGCGCCCGATTGCTGCCGAGGCCGGCGGACTTGTTCCCGGCCACCAGTGGCAGTACCCCGTCGATGAGCGGCACGGCCGCGGCGTCGATCTCGAGCGACACGCCGCTGGCCGACGCCATCTCGGAGGCGTGGCCCAGCAGACCAAAGCCGGTGACGTCGGTGCAGGCATGGACCTCGACCGCCTGGAGCGCCTCGGCCGCCGCCTTGTTCAACGTGCGCATCGAACGTACGGCCTCGGCCACCACCTCAGCGGAAGCGCGGCCGAACTTGATGGCCGTGCCGATGACGCCGGTGCCGAGCGGCTTCGTGAGCAGCAGCACGTCGCCCGCGCGCGCGCCGGCGTTGGTCCACATCCTGGCCGGGTCCACTGCGCCGGTCACTGCGTAGCCGAACTTGATCTCGCGGTCGCGCACCGTGTGGCCGCCAAGCAGCGCCACGCCCGCCTCGCGCAGCGCATCGACGCCCCCCCTGAAGATCTCGCGAATCGTGTCGGCGTCGAGGTCGTCTTCGGGGAATCCGGCAATCGCAAGCGCGGTCAGCGGGCGGGCGCCCATGGCGTAGATGTCGCTCAACGAGTTCGCGGCAGCAATCTGGCCGTAGAGATACGGGTCATCGACGATGGGCGTGAAGAAGTCCACCGTCTGCACCAGGGCTGGAC
>JANNEJ010000528.1:0-3464 GCA_031378585.1 Acidobacteriota bacterium
CGGAAATCGCAGCACGCGGCCCCCTGCATGATCGTCTGCGTGCGCGTCAGGGTCACATCCGGATTGAAGCCCTCGATGAGGGCGGCGTCTCGCTGACACGACAGCACCTCGCCCAGTCCAGGAACGCCGAGCGCCCGGTACATCTCGGCGTAGCGACACCGCGTCACGTCAAAGGCGAATCGCTCGGGCGATTCGTCAATGACGCGCAGACGCAGCGCGTCGTCCCTGGTCCATGGCCCGAGCGTCTGGGCGAAGCTGCCGAGCGACGCGTCGCCCAGGCTCGCGGCCATGGCGCGGCCCTGCTCGCGCGCGATGCCTGCGACGACCTCGCGCACGATGGCCACGACCTCGTCGCGGCCGAACCGCTGCCCGAGCGCGTCGATGACGGGCGCCAGGATGCGCGCCTCGATCTCGCGACGGGTCAGCACGCCGACGGCATTCAGCCGTTCGACGCTCTCGGGGTCGTCAGTCATCGCGGTCTCCCAGGCGCAGGCACGTGCCCGGCCAGCTACTTCCTGACATGGCGCTCGAGCATCTGCCGGCGCACCACGCCGCCGTAGACATTGCCCTCGGCGTCCACGCCTACGCCCTCCGCGCCTGCATGCTCCACGGCCAGCGGCTCCATGTCCTCGATGAACGCGTTCACCGAGCCGTCCTTCGCGCTGCCGATGCGGATGCCCTTCCTGATGCCGGGCAGTTCGTGTGCGCCAGTATCCCGGCCGCCCGACTCCGAGTCGGCCACGTAGATCGTGTCGTCCCGGGTGATGACGATGCCGCTCGGACGTCCGAACTGCCGCCATTCCTCCAGGAACGTCCCGCGCTGATCGAAAATCTGAATGCGGTTGTTCTCGCGGTCGCCCACAAAGAGCCGGCCGCGCGAGTCCATCGCCATCGTGTGCGGCTCGCTGAACTGGCCTGGGCCCGCGCCTTTGCTGCCCCATTCGCTCACGTACGTGCCGTCTTTCGTGAAGCGCACCACGCGGTTGTTCGTGCCCGCGCGGTGGCTGTCGCTCACGAACACGTCACCGTTTGGAGCGACCACCACGTCGGTGGGCTGGTCGAAATGGGCCGGCCCAGAGCCGCTGACACCCTTGGTGCCGAGCGTCATCAGCACCTTGCCCTGCGGACTGAGCTTGATGGCCTGGTGGCCGATGCCGTTGCCGCCGCGCGCGTCGGTCATCCAGAGATTGCCTTCGGCGTCGACCATGCCGCCATGCGGGAAGTTGAACATCCCCTGTCCGAAGCTGCGCAGCAGGCGTCCGGCCGTGTCGAATACGAGAATGGGCGGCTCGGTGCGTCCCTCGCACGAGTTGTTTACGCAGCGGTGCACAACGAAAATCGTTCCGTCGGGCGCGGGTTCAATCGCGGTGACCGCGGCCCATTTCACGCCCGGTGGCAGTTGGCCCCAGTCGCGCGTGGTGCGGTACGGCTGCGGCAGGTCGTTACGAGGCGCGGACTGCGCGTGCGCCAGGGGCGGCAGCGCGGCAAGGACGAACGCCGTGGCACGCACGGCCGACAGACAACTACCCACGAATCACCTCCACCGCCGGGGCGCGGACGGGCGGAATTGTACCGCGTCAGAGCTGAGACGACTCGCAGGCCAGCCGAGTGGCGCGGTGACGGAAGCGGAACATCGGAATCAGCGACCACGCCACGAGACGCCCGAAAAGAGCGTTCACCACAGCACCTCCGGGCAGCTCGAACGTGACGCGGTCGGTGAGACGCGTCGTGCCCAGGCCCAGCGGTTCGAACTCGTGGCGATGCACCCACGAGGCAAACGGCCCGGCGAGCTGCTCGTCGACAAACAGCTCGTTGGGCCGGTAGTCGGTGTGCGCGGCCAGCCAGCGCACCGGGCCGATCCGTAAGTCCACGCGCGCGCCGGTCCGGATGCCGCCCTGACGGCTCACGACGCGCAGTGGCGGGAAGGGTGGGCTGAGCAAGGCCAGCGCGTCGTCGCGCTCGTGGAACGCGAACACCGCCTCGACTGGAGCCTGGACTACGACCTGTTTCACGAAAATGGGCACCATTCCAGGTTACCCCGGCTGCGATGGTGTTCAGCGGTGTATGCTTTGCGCGTTCAGGAGGTGCGCATGCGGAAGGTGCTCGTTCTTGTGGCCGGGCTGATGCTGACGTTGGCTGCGATCGGTGTGCGCGTGCAGGGTCTGCCGCAGCGCGAGGGCGCGTCACCCGCCGCGCCGGTCGTCGGACGTTCGGTCGTGGCCACCACCCTTGGCATCGTCGCGGCGAGCCAGCCCCTGGCGGCCCGCGCCGGCGTGCAGATCCTGGAGCGTGGCGGCAACGCGATTGACGCGGCGATTGCCGCCAACGCCACGATTGGGCTCATGGAGCCGACCGGCAACGGGCTCGGCGGCGACCTGTTCATCCTCTACTACGAGGCCAAGACCGGCACCGTCCACGGGCTGAACGCGAGCGGGTGGGCGCCGTCTGGCCTCACGCCCGAATTCCTGGCCTCCAAGGGCATTAAAGAGATGCCCCAGCGCGGCATCTACTCCGTCACGGTACCGGGCGTGGTCGCGGGCTGGGACGCCATGCGCACGCGCTACGGCACCAAGGCGTTCCCCGAACTGCTGGCGCCGGCCATCTACTACGCGGACCACGGCTTCCCGGTATCGGAAGTGATCGCGGGCGGGTGGGCGCGTTCCGCCAAGATGCACAGCGAGCATCCCAACTCGAAGAAGACGTATCTCATCGACGGCGTGCGCGCGCCGCGCGCGGGCGAGGTGTTCAAGAATCCCGACCTGGCCGGCTCCCTGCGCCGCATCGCGGAACATGGCCGCAACGGCTACTACACCGGCCCCACGGCCGAGGCCATCCTGGCGATCTCGAAAGAGCAGGGCGGCACCTTCACGGCGGCCGACCTGGCCGACTACCAGCCCGAATGGGTCACGCCGGTGCAGACCGCCTATCGCGGCTGGAACGTCTACGAGATCGGTCCCAGCACGCAAGGCGTCGCGGCGCTCATGATGCTCAACCTGATGGAGCGCTTCCCGATGGCGGACTACGGCCTGAACAGCCCGAACGCCATGCACACGATGATCGAGGCCAAGAAGCTGGCCTACGCCGACATGCTGCGCCACGTGGGCGACCCGCGGTTCTCGACCGTCCCGGTGGCGCAGTTGCTGAGCAAACCGCGCGCGGCGATGCGGGCGGGCCTCATCGATGCGGCCAGGGCTACGTGCGACGTGCAGCCGGGCAAGCTCGACGGCGTGACCAACTCCCAGGGCAACGACACGATTTATATGACGGTCGTGGACAAGGACGGCAACATCGTGTCGCTCATCCAGAGCAACTACAGCGGCTTTGGTTCGGGCATGGTGCCGCCAGGCACGGGGTTCATGCTGCAGAACCGCGGAGGCTTGTTCTCGCTCGAGCAAGGGCAGCCCAACACGCTCGCGCCGCGCAAGCGTCCGCTTCACACCATCATTCCGGCCTTCATGGAGAAG
>JANNEJ010000532.1:0-2400 GCA_031378585.1 Acidobacteriota bacterium
ATCGAGCAGGCGCGTATCGGCAACCCGCTCGGGAAGCAACTGGCGCTGAACGAGAAGGGGGAGCTCGTGAACGGCGTTGGTGACAAACCGAACCAGCACGACATCCTGACCGGTTCGACCTCCGACGGTCGCGCCTTCACCGACACCGCCGACCACACGTGCAACAACTGGACGGGTAACAGCACGGGGAGCGCGCAGCTCGGGCACCACGACAAGCAAGGTGGCGGCAACAGTTCCTGGAACGCGACGCATCCCAGCCGTGGGTGCAGCCAGGCGAATCTTGTGGCCACCGGCGGCGCAGGGCTCCTGTACTGCTTCGCGGTGAAATAACACGCTGACACCGTGACTACCGGCGCCGACGGCTGGCCGCCATCATGCCTCCGCTGACTCATGCGATTCGGCGAGGCGTGGTGCTGGCCGCAAGCGTCGTCTTCGCCACGGCGTGCGCGGCTCCGCCCGCGACCAGGAACGTTGCAGAGGCGCGCACCCTTGTGTTCGAGGGCGCGCGCCTCATCACCGGAGACGGCGGCCCGGTCATCGAGAACGCCACGCTCGTGGTCGATGGCGGCACGTTCGTCGCCGTGGGTGAGCAGGGGCGCGTCAGCGTTCCTGCGGGGGCGACGCGGGTGGACGTGGCCGGCAAGACGATCATGCCGGCGATGATCGACACGCACGCGCACATCGGCTACATGCGCGACCTCACGAGCGGTCCGCAGAACTACACGCGCGAGAACATCGTCGACCACCTGCAGCGCTACGCGTACTTCGGCGTGGCCGCCGGGCAGGCCATGGGATCGGACTTCACGGATCTGCCGTTCGAGGTGCGCGACGACTCACGGGCCGGCCGCATTCCGGATGCGGCGCGCTTTCTCACCGCGGGACGTGGCCTGGCGCCGCCTGACGAGGTGCGACCCGACAACATGCGGCATTCCGCCTACCGCATCACGACCGGGGAAGAGGCGCGCGCCGCGGTCAGAGAGCTGGCCGCGCACGGCGTGACGATCGTGAAGACGTGGGTCGACGACCGCGGCGGCGCCGTGCGCAAGCTCACCCCCGATCTGTATGGGGCGATCATCGACGAGGCGCATCGGCACGGCCTGCGCGTGATGGTGCATGCGACCGCCCTCGATGACGCGAAGGCGTTGCTGCGGGCGGGGGTCGACGGCTTCGGACACGCGTTCCAGCGCGTGGACGACGAGCTGGTCGAGCTGGTGAAAGCGCGACCGCAGGTGTTCATCCTGCTGGCGCTCGGCGGGCCGCGGCGGGCCGTGTCGGCGCCGTGGCTGAATCCCGTGCATCCGCTGGTGCAGCAGACCGTGTCGGCCGCGCAGATTGCGCGCTTGCAGACGCGGCTGGTCAGCCAGACCCCCGAGGAGCGTGAACAGGCGCGCGCTGCATGGGAGAGGATGGCCGCGGGTATCGCCCGGTTGAGCGCCGCCGGCGCCAGGATTGGCGTGGGGACGGATGGCGGAGGACAGCTCGGCGACCAGTTCGTCGGATGGACCGTGCACACCGAGGTCGAGAACATGGTGGCCGCTGGCATGACACCGGCCCAGGTGCTGGTGGCGGCAACGGGCACCGGGGCAGGTATTCTCGGCCTCGACGATCTGGGAACCATCGCGCCTGGCAAGAGCGCCGACTTCATCGTGCTCGACGCAAACCCGTTCGACGACATCACCAACACCAGGCAGATCTCACAGGTCTACTTGCGCGGGACGGCCGTAGACCGCGCGCGCCTCAGGGCGCAGTGGTCACAATAGTCTGCCCGTGAAGATTGCCCTCATCTTCAACCTCCGTCCGACGCCGTCTGCGGGCAGCGCCGAGGCGCCCGACGACGTGCATGAGGAGTTCGACTCTCCGGACACCATCGAGGCGATAGCGACGGCGCTGGCCATGTTCGGCGACGTCGTGCCCCTGGCAGCTGACTGCGCGCTGCCTGGGAGACTGGCTGAGGGCGGGTTCGCGTTCGCGTTCAATATCGCCGAAGGCCACGGACGGCGATGCCGTGAAGCGCACGCCGCGGCGGTGTGCGAGTTGCTGCACATTCCAAGCAGCCACTCCGACGCGTTGACGCTCGCCCTGACGCTCGACAAGTGGATGGCCCGGCGAGTGGTGGCGCCCGATGTCGCAGTCGCCGCCGCCCGCGTCGTCCGCGAAGACGATGACCTCTCGTCACTCGAATTCGCGTGCCCCGTCGTGGTGATGCTTTCCTTTTGCGAATGCCACGCTTGAGATGGCAAGAGTGCTCACCGATGCGAGCAGACTAAGAACGACGCGGCGATTTAACATGGTCCTACTCCGGCAGTGTTTCGGGGCATGTCCTCTTCAACGCTGGGCAAAGCGCTTGGTTTCAAAGCGCGAGACCAAGAGGCGTTGCCGGATATTGCGCTTCGTCGCGCG
>JANNEJ010000539.1:0-2398 GCA_031378585.1 Acidobacteriota bacterium
CACGGCACATGACGATCAAGATCACCCGCCTCTCGCCCGACGTGCCGATGCCGGCCTACGCCACCCCCGGCGCCGCCGCCTTCGACCTGGCCGCCTCTACCGAGGTCGTCGTGCCGCCGCACGCGATTGCGCTCGTGCCAACCGGTCTGGTGGTGGAAGTGCCGTCCGGACACTTTCTCGCCATCCTGGCTCGCAGCAGCACCCCCTTGAAGCGGGGGCTGATGGTGGCCAACGGCATGGGCGTGGTCGACTCGGACTACTGCGGTCCGGCCGACGAGGTGAAGATCCAGGTCATCAACGTCACGGACCAGCCGGTGCACATCGCCGTGGGCGACCGCCTGGCGCAAGGCATGGTGCTGGCGGCCCCCCGCGTCACCTTCGAGGCCGCGGCGGTGTCGGACAGGGCGTCGCGCGGGGGCTTCGGCAGCACCGGAAGATAGAAAGGTTGGCCGCGACGCCCCCTCCGAGCTAGGATGGCTCGTGCTCGGTGACGTGCAGCGCGCCTTCGCGGCGCGACGGCGCGGCACACGGCTGGTGCTGCTGTCGGACTTCGATGGCACGCTGGCCGAATTCGACCTCGACCCCACCCTTCCCCGGATCCGGTCGGACGCGTTAGCCGCGCTCGTCGCGTTGTCGTCTCTCCCCCACGTCACTCTCGGGCTGGTCAGCGGCCGTCGTGTCGCTGATCTCGCCAGGCGGGTGCCGCTTGGCTCGGAGGTGTACATGGCCGGACTTCACGGGCTCGAAATCGCGATCGGGGCACGTCTCTGGCAGCATGCCGCCGTGGCCCCGGCCCTGTCGACGGTGCTGGCACTCTCCCGCGCGCTCGAGCCAATTGTCGATGGCGCCGAGGGCGCCAGGCTCGAGTACAAGGGGCCGTCGGTGGCGGTGCATGTCCGCGGCGTTGCCGTCGACGCGCGCGCGACCGTGCTCGACGCGGCCGACGCGGCCGCGACCCCGTGGCTCACAAGCGGCCGGTTGCGGCGGCTTGTGGGCGCCGACGTGCACGAATACCTGCCGGGCGCCGCCTGGACCAAGGGGGATGCCGTGCGGTGGATCGTGCGCGACGTCGAGCGCCTGACCGGCCAGCCGGCCTGGGTCGCGTATTTTGGCGACGATCTCACCGACGAGGACGCGTTTCGGGCCGTCGACGAGGGCATTTCGGTTGTGGTCGGACGGCGCGCTTCAGTCGCCCGCTACCGGCTCGACTCCACCGCCGACGTCGCCGCCGCGCTCATCGGCATGGCCGACGCGGCCGTTGCCGAGGGCCGGCCATGACCGCCGCGGCGCTGGCCTCCGACGTCGTCGCGCAACTGGGCGACACCCGACTGATCGTCGTCGCCAACCGGGAACCCTACATCCACATCAAGCACGTGTCTCCGCGCGGATTCATCGGCCGCGTCCTGGGCCGCACGCCACGCGAGCGCCTGTCATGGATGCAGCCGGCCAGCGGCCTGGTCACGGCGCTCGACCCGGTGATGCGCGCGTGCGGCGGCACCTGGGTGGCCCACGGCAGCGGCTCTGGCGACCGCGAGACCGCAGACGCGCGGGGCCGGATCGCCGTGCCGCCAGGTGCGCCGTCCTACACGCTACGACGCGTGTGGCTGTCAGACCGCGAGGAACAGGGCTACTACGACGGCCTCGCCAATAGCGCCCTCTGGCCGCTCTGTCACATCGCCTACGCGCGGCCGGTCTTCGACGAGCCCGACTGGCGGCACTACGTCGACGTCAACCGCCGCTTCGCCGACATCGTGCTCGACGAGATTGCCGACACCAAGGCGATCGTGTTCGTGCAGGACTACCACTTCGCGCTGCTGCCCCGAATGGTGAAGGCCGTGCGACCAGACGCGGTCGTGTGCCAGTTCTGGCACATCCCCTGGCCCAACGCCGAGGCGTTCCGCATCTGCCCATGGAAGGACGAGATCCTCGACGGCCTGCTCGGCAACGACCTGCTCGCGTTCCATCTGCAGTACCACTGCAACAACTTCCTCGACACCGTGGACCGCACGCTCGAGGCCCGGGTCGACCGCGACCTCTTCGCGGTGCACCGGGGCGGGCACCGGACCTTCGTGAAGCCGTTTCCCATCAGCATCGACCCGGCGCTGTGGACGCCTGTGGCTTCGGGCCGCGACTGGACGCGCGATGTGGCCGCGACGCGGCGTGCGCTCGGCATCGGCGACGCCAAGCTCGTCATGGGCGTGGATCGGCTCGACTACACCAAAGGTATTCCCGAGCGCCTCCAGGCCTTCGCGCGCATGCTCGACACCCGGCCCGAATGGCTTGGACGCGTGGTGTTTCTCCAGATCGGCGCGCCCACGCGCGACCGCCTCGACCGCTACCAGACACTGGGCACCGAGGTGCTGGCGCAAGTGGCCGCGATCAACCGCCGCCACGGCAC
>JANNEJ010000541.1:0-4985 GCA_031378585.1 Acidobacteriota bacterium
CTGAACTCGCCGCGGCAGGCGTTCATCAGCGATATCGTCGTGCCGGGACCGCCGAACACGGTGATCTGGGTGAGCTCGTCGGCGTTTGGCGGCGGTCACGTGTACCTCTCGACCAACGGCGGCACAACCTGGACGGACCGATCAGGAAACCTTCCGGACATCCCGGTGAATGCCGTCGTCGTCGACCCGAAGAACGCCGCGCGCGTGTTCGCCGCGACCGACCACGGCGTGTACCAGACCCGCAACGGCGGCACGAAGTGGACCGACTACAGCAATGGCCTGCCGAACGTGATCGTGGGCGACCTGATTCTGCATGAACGGCTGCGGCTGCTGCGGGCCGGCACGCGGAATCGAGGGGCGTGGGAGGTGTCGGTGTAGGTGTAGGATTGGCTGTTCGATGCGCTTGTCGGACACACTCGAAAGGTGGCTCCACATGCAGTTCATGATTACCTACTCCTTCGGTCCCGAGGTGCGGAACGAGGCTCAGGCCCGCTTCAAGAAGACCGGCGGATTGCCCGGTGAGGGCGTGAAAATGGTGGGTCGGTGGCACTCCATCGGCGGACACACCGGCTTCCTGCTGGCCGAGAGCGGTGACGGCGTTGCGATTGGCAAGTGGATGCAGGAATGGACCGACTTGCTCGAGTTCGACGTGATTCCCGTCAACGACGACGCGGACGTCATGAAGGTGCTCGGCGACTGAGGGGCCGCCGGCTCGTCTGGAACCGCCGGGGCGCTCGCGCCCGAGCGATGCCTGCCGTGTTGATGTGAAAGCGCCCTCTCTAGCCGCCGTTCTCGATCTTGGGATCGTGTGAGCTGGTGAGCCCGCTCACATGCGTGGCGGCCACGGTGTAGGTGCACTCCTGCGCGCTGTTGTTGCTGTCGGTGGTCGTGAAGGTCGTCACGTCGTTGTTCGACTGCGCCGGGTTGAACACGGTCGTGTCCAGTCCGGTGATGGTGAACGACGCGATCACGGTGGTGTCACAGGACCAACGAATGACCGTTGCGCCGTTCCCCTTGGGCACAGTGATCGTATCCACGGTGCCCCGGCTGTTGGCGGCGTCCCACACCACGCTTGCGTTGATCGGTTGTCCCATGCTCAATCGTCCTGTCTGCCTTCCGTGGCGGGGGTCGGGGCTGGAAGGCGCGCCCCGGTCGTCCGCATGGCGCGGACGTGGGGCGAATAGTAGCCCATCGCCGTCAGCTGCTGGACGACGGGCGCCGCCTGCGCCGCGCGCCCGAGGCGAAGCAGCGCCACGGCGAGCGGTTCGAGGATGCGATAGTCCATCGAGCCGGCGGCACTCGGCGCGATGACCTGATACGCCAGTTCCCATTCCGCGGCGGCGCGGCCGGCGTCTCCGCGGGCGGTCCAGGCCTGGGCCAGGACCGCGTGGGCGGTGCTGGCGATGCTGACGGCCTGCAGGTCGCCACCCGTAAGGCCAATCAACGCAGCCGTGAGCCGCAGGGACGCGTCGGCTTCCCGAGCTGCTCCGCTGCTGTCGCCCACCGCCAGCAGAGCCTGCCCCAGAGCCCGCCGCTCGTCGGCGAGGTCGCGCTGCCAGCCGACGTTGGTGGGATCGCCAGCAGTCAGCGTTTCCATGATGGTCACGGCACTGCGAAGGCGCCACAGCGCCTCGGCGTGATCCCCGACGGCCAGCCGCGCCTGGCCGAGGTTCATCTGGCCAGTGGCGATCTCGCGCTGCCAGGCCCGGTTCGCCGGATCGCGGACCGCCAGCTCGTCGAGCAGCGCTTCGGCCCGCGTGTAGGAAGCAATGGCCTCGACCGTCCGTCCCTGCGCTGCCAGCACATGCCCGCCGTGGGCATGGGCGATCGACAGGCGCAGCCGGTAGGTGAAGTTCCCCGGCTGGGCGGACACCAATGCCTGGCGAATCTGCAGTTCCTGGCCCAGCTCCTGCAATGCCTCGGCGAACCGGCCGCTGGAGCGCAGCACGACGCCGATCGTGTTGTGCGACGACGCGACGCTGCTCTGCAGGTCGGTGTCGGAGGGCGCGCGAACCAGCAGGGAGCGTTCAACCGTCAGGCACGCGCGAAAGCGTTCGAGCGCCGCCGGGAGATCGCCGCGCGCCTCCAGCACCGATCCCAGATTGCTGTCGGCATACGCCACTTCGCGCTGCCATTCGGCCCGCGATGCATCGAGCGCGACGAGCCGATGCGCAGCCGCCAGGTAGGCCTGGAACTCGCGTTCGGCGGCGGCCAGATCGTGCCGCTTCCAGTGCACGTAGCCCACCCAGTAGTGGCTCTGCGCCAGGGCGAAGACGCGGTCGCCGTCGTCGGGCCGGCGGGCGGCGAGCGCCATCGCCAGCGTCAGCGACTGCTGGAGCGGCGGCGTCGCGGCGTCGAGGTTGCCCTGCGCGATACGCACGTCGCCGATCTGGTAGAGCGCGGCCGAACGCCGCAGCAGTTCTTCGTCGCTCAGCTCCGATTCCGGCACGGCGGCGAAGTAGTCCATCGCCTTGGCGCCGACGCGGTCCATGATGTCGAGGCGGCCAACCTGTCCGAGTTGGGTCCGCAGATCGCCGAGCATGAAACCGATGAGGTCTTCCGCCTGGCTGCGCCGGCGATCTGCCTCCTCGCGAGCGGCGATCGCGAGCGTGCGTTCGCCGGCGAGATCGACGGTGTACTTCGCGGCACCCAGGAGGGCTGCGACCAACCCAGCCGCCACCAGCCACCGCCGCAGCACTCGGGTCGGACGTTGGCGGATCCACGCCAGCCGGGCCGCCGTCTCGACGGCCGTCGGGCGCTGCGCTGGGGCGAGCTGCTTCAGGCGCCCGATGAGCGCGGCCACATCGGCGGGCGCCCCAGTCGGCGGCAGCGTTTCGGCCTTGCGGGCGCGTTCCAGCAGGTCGCTGGTGCCGAGTCCGGCGGGGTAGGGCGACCGGCCGGTGTAGATCTCCTGCAGCAGCAGGCCGAACGAGTACATGTCACTGGCGTCGGTGGCCGCTTCCCCCCGCGCCTGTTCAGGGCTCATGTAGACGAGGGTACCGACGACGGCGCCGACCTCGCTCGCCACGTGCAGCCAGCCGGCCTCCAACCCGTCGCGCGCCGACGTCGGAGCATAGGTGCGGTCTGGATCGTCGGGTGCCTCGGGCGCCGCTGCTGGCGCGGGTGCACCCTCGGCAACCGGCTGGCCCAGGCTCCCGTGCGATTGGGCGAGGCCGAAGTCGAGGACCTTCACCTCGCCGCGCGTCAGCATGATGTTGCCGGGCTTCAGGTCGCGATGCACGATGCCGGCCGTGTGGGTGGCGACGAGCACGTCGGCAATCTGCGCGGCGATGTGCATGCGAACGGCCGGGTCCAGCCCGGCAACGAGCGCGGCCTGCAGGGTCTTGCCTTCGATCAGTTCCAGGACCAGCCACTCGCTGTCGGGCTCTTCGATGAAGTCGTAGACCCGGCAGATGTTCGGGTGATCGAGCTGCGAGAGCACACGCGCCTCGCGCAGGAACCGGGCCTTGCTGACCGGGCTCAGGCGGTGGTCCGCGCGGATGGCTTTCAGCGCAACCCGTCGCTTGAGGATCTCGTCGACTCCGGCGTAGACCTCTCCCATGCCGCCGGCGCCGAGCGGATGGAGTAGCCGATAGTGCGACACCAGGCGATCCATGGGTGAACGGCCCGTGGGGGACGATCGGAAACATTAGCAGGGTCTGGGGGTGACAGGACACCCGTTGTGAGACCCTGGCGGCCTGGCTGGCACGGAAGCACCGGCTGAAGATCCTGCGCGCCGAGCGTCCAGGCCGGCCGAACCTAGTCATTCCATGCCATTCGATGTCTGCGATCGTCTCCTCTCGATGGTGTGACGTACGGCACGCTCACGATTGGCCTGATCCGTCGAGCCACAGCAGGATGACCTGCGGCCTGGGTCAGTTCCGGCTGCTCGATCACGAGTCCGGCTGACCCCGTCTCTAGTCCGTCAACTGGTCAAGCAAGGCCCGTGCTTCCTTGAGGTCCTGCAAGTCATGGCCTTCCGTGAACTCGTGGTAGGCCGGGCTCAGCAAGGCCATCGCGTCCTCATGGCGGCCCTGGCTGTGCCAGAGACGTGCGATGCTCGTGCTGGCCCGCAGCGCCCACATGCGCGCGCCTTGATGCCGCGCAACGCCCAGCGCCTGCTCGAACTGGGCTTGGGCCGGTGCCTGGCCAGCGTGACCGTCGCGCGCCAACACGAATTCCCCCTTCAATCGGTAGAGCTCGGCTTCGAACCAGCGCTCATCAGTGACGTCCAGCTCGCGTTCGGCATCTTCGAACAGGCGGGCTGCAGCGGCCCAGTGCTTCAAGGCGGACTCGCCCTGGGCCGCCGACGCGAGCGAGAATCCGCGGATGGCGCGGTAGCCCATGACCTGGCTCCAGGTCAGCCACTGTTGAATCAGCTCGCGGCCCTGGGCCGCACGGCCCAGCTGAATCAGCGCCACGCCGGAGCCCAGCCTGGCGATCTCGTGCCACAGCGGAAACCCGTGCTGCTCTGACAAGGCCATGGCCCGGCGGGCCTGCTCCAGCGCTCGCTGCGGTTCTCTCCGGTGCACCGCGAGATGGACGACAAACCAGGTCATGGCCGCGATGCTCAGCTCATGTCCCAGCGATTGCGCGTGGACGATGGCCTCCTGGTTGACCGCCAGCGCCTGGTCGGGATGTCCAAGCAGGTGCAGCACGAGCGACTGATGGGCCAGGCCACTCGCTTTCTGGTCCGCGCCGATGGGCGCAGAGGAGTCACCGATGCGAACCGCGTTGTAGGCGCGCAGTGCCAGCGTCAGACTCGCGGCGGCCTCTTGAAGGGCGCCGCGGTAGAAGTGCAAGGTGCCGAGCGTGCGGTGCGCCATGAGCATCGACCCACGATCGCCCGAACCAGGAGCCTGGCGCAGTAGCTCGCGGGCAGTGGTCTCCGCCCCACGCATCTCTCCGCAGGTCAACTGAAACAGGGCGAATCCGAACAGGGCCGAGCTCGTCTCCTTCGCGCCTTCGCCTAGCCCGTCGCACAG
>JANNEJ010000556.1:0-4216 GCA_031378585.1 Acidobacteriota bacterium
GATGCCGAGTTCCATGTAGCTCCGCGCCACCTTGTGAATGGCGGTGAGGAACGCGGCGGTGCGCAGATCCGGCACGTCCGGGTGTGTCCTTCGCGTCTCGCGCAGGCCGTGGTAGGCGTTAATCATGGTCTCTTCGAGGCCCGAGTTCACGAGGTCGAGTTCGTCGGGCCCCTTGGCCAGGTCCGTGCGCTGCTGTTCGGTGAAGTGCTTACCGGTCGCAAGTTCAATGGCCTTGAGCATCTGCCGCTCGTTGGCTTCCTCGTGCCGCTTCGACAGCCGGCCGAACCGCACGTGTGAGAGGTTCTTCAGCCATTCGAAGTACGACACGGTGACGCCGCCGGCGTTGGCGTAGATGTCGGGGATGACCATCACGCCCTTCTGCCGGAAGATGGGGTCAGCGTCGGGCGTGGTCGGGCCGTTGGCGCCTTCGAGAATGATCTTCGCGCGCACGCGGGGCGCGTTCTCGGCGGTGAACTGATTCTCGAGGGCCGCCGGGATCAGGATGTCGCAGTCCATCTCGAGGGCCTCGGCCGTGCTCGCCAGTGGCGTGGCGCCGGGGAAGGTCAGGATGGACGCGCCGCTTTTGCGATGCTGGAAGACCTCTTCTTCGTGCAGGCCTTTGGGGTTCGTGATCGCCCCTTCGCGTTCCGCGATGGCGACGACGAGTGCGCCGGCTTCGCGGCAGAACTTTGCGGCGTGGTAGCCGACGTTGCCAAGGCCTTGCACCACGACGCGCTTGCCTTCGAGCCCGGTCGTGAGGCCGAGCGCCTTCATGTCGTCAGCCTGGGCGCAGGCCTCGCGAATGGCGAAGAACAGCCCGCGGCCCGTGGCCTCGCGCCGTCCGTTGACACCGCCCTGGGAGAGCGGCTTGCCGGTGACGCAGCCGATGGCGTCGAGGTCGCCGGGATGGAGGGCCGAGTAGGTGTCGGCAATCCACGCCATCTCGCGTTCGCCGGTGCCGTAGTCGGGCGCCGGCACGTCGATGCCCGGACCGATGAAGTTCTTCTTCACGAGTTCGTGCGTGTAGCGTCTGGTGATGCGTTCGAGCTCCTCGACGGTGTATGCCTTCGGGTCGATCTTGATGCCGCCCTTGGCGCCGCCGTACGGCACGTCCACGATCGAGCACTTGTAGGTCATCAGCGCCGCCAGCGCCATCACTTCCTCCTCGTGCACGTCGGGCGCGAAGCGGATGCCGCCCTTGGTCGGCAGCTTGTGATGGCTGTGTTCCACGCGCCAGCCGTGGATCACCTCGATGCGCCCGTCGGCGCGCCGCAACGGAAAGTCGAAGCGGTAGATGCTGTTGCAGCAGCGAATCTGGCTCAGCAGACCTTCAGGGTACGTGGTGAATTTCGCCGCGGCGTTGAAGTAGCGGGTGACCTGGTCGAAGAACGTCTCGGTGGTGGCAGTCATTGGATACAGCTCCGCGCACAGGGTAACCCGTCCGCCAGCATTTCGGGCCGATGGCCGAGAGTCGCGTCTGCCAGCCCGCTGACACCGGTTGTGTCAGCCCGTTGACACCAAATGACGGAATTGTTACGCGGGACAGCCAAACCGTCGTGACGTCGCCAAGGGATTCGGTCGGGCACCCCAAACAGAGAGGCCGTCGAAGTCCCCATGATCGCGCACCACTTCACGGCCTGACGTGGAAAATGACGATACCGTGCAGGTCCGGCACACCCCTTGCCACAATTGCGGCTAGTATCTCGGCCATTCGGTGATCAACGAGCCATGTTGCTGAACATTCTTCCCTTCGCCTCGCGCGACTTTGCCGTAGACCTCGGCACCGCCAACACGGTGGTCTTCGCCCCTGGTCGAGGCATCGTGGTCGACGAGCCGTCCATTGTCGCCATCAACAACAAGAGTGACAAGACCGAGGCGGTGGGTCACGAGGCGCACGCGATGCTCGGGCGCACGCCCGCCAACATCACCACGATTCGCCCGCTACGTGACGGCGTCATCGCCGACTTCGAAGCCGCCGAACGGCTGCTCAGTCATCTCATCCGCAAGGCGCAGGGCAGCGTGACCTGGCGGCGGACCCGCCTCGTCATCGGCATCCCGTCGAGCATCACCCAGGTGGAACGGCGCGCGGTGGTCGACAGCGCCTATCGCGCCAAGGCCAGTGAGGTGCATCTGGTCGAAGAGCCGATGGCCGCTGCGATTGGCGCCGGCCTGCCCATTACCGAAGCCACCGGCAGCATGGTGGTCGATATCGGCGGCGGCACGACCGACATTGCCGTGATCTCGCTTGGCGGCATGGTCTACACGAGCGCGATCCGCACGGCCGGCAATCACATGGACGAGGCGATTATCAGCTTCATGCGCCGGCGCCACGGCCTGCTCATCGGCGAGCGCACCGCGGAACAGGTCAAGATCCGGCTCGGCTCCGCGTGCCCGGGCGAGCCGGTGCGCGAGATGGAAGTGCGCGGTCGCTGCATGCGCGAGGGCCGTCCCCGCATCGTCGACGTGTGCGAGAACGACGTGCGCGATGCGCTGGCCGAGCCGGTGCGGGCGATTGTGACCGCCGTGAAGAACGCGCTCGAGAGCGTACCGCCCGAGATTGCCGCCGACATCTACAACCAGGGCATGGTGCTCACCGGCGGCGGCGCGCTGCTCACGCGGCTCGACGAACGCCTGCGCCAGGAGACGGGCGTGCCGGTCCAGGTGGCCGCCGATCCGCTGACGTCGGTCGTCATGGGCGCCGGCCGGATGCTCGACGACTCGGCGTTGCTGCGCCGCGTGGCCTGGGCCTCGTAGCACTTCGAACGTCGACTCCGCGACGGTCAGTCCCCCGCAACCGTCAGGGGTTTGCTATCCTTGGGACGCCTATGCCGTCCATGTCCGAGGAAATGCGGCCCGCCAGACTGTGGCGGACGATGTCCACTGAGTTGAAGACCGCCGCGGCGTCGGCGTTCTGGGCCGACAAGAACGCGGCCCTCGAGCAAGCCGAAGCCATTGCGCTGATTGCGCGACAGATCAAGTTCCGGCCGCGCAGCGTGCAGTCGCTGTCGACGGACCGCCGCGCCAGGTATCTGGCCGGCATCCCGCAAGTGTCCGATCTGCTCGCCGCGCGGCTGCTGGTCGTCTATCACCTCGAGTTCCAGCGGCCCATGATGGGCGCCTTTCTCGACGCGCTCGGCATCGCGCACGTCGATGGGCTCATCGAAGACGAGACGCCAAAGGCGCCCACGCCCGACCAGATTGCGACCGCGGCCGACACGCTGGCTGCTGCGTATCCCGTGGCCGACGTCGGGCGCTACTTCTGGACGCTGCTCTGGCAGGACCCAGAGACGTGGGGCGCGTTGCAGGATCGCCCCGAACTCGCCGAGCGAGGCTGATGCCCCCGTTTGCCAGACACGTCTTCGTGTGCGGCAACGCGCGCGCGGCCGATCATCCCCGGGGCAGCTGCGACGCCTTGGGCGAGGGCGCCCTGCACAAGGCATTCAAGCAGGCCCTGGCCGATCGCGGTCTACAGCGCACCGTGCGCGCCAACAAGGCCGGCTGCCTGGATCAGTGCGAGCACGGCGCCACCGTGGTCGTCTATCCCGACGGCGTGTGGTATGGCCACGTCTCGAGCGGCGATGTGGCCGAGATCGTGGACCGTCATCTGGTTGGCGGCGAACCGGTCGCGCGTTTGCGTCTGGCCGACGCTTGCATCAACACGGGCGCTTGCGCGCACAAGCCGCGGCGAGACCCGGCCGTGGCCACTCGGTAGGCAACCCAGATGGACGCATTGTTCTCGAGCGACAACCTGATCGCGCTCGTCACCCTCACCGCCCTCGAGGTCGTGCTGGGCGTCGACAACGTGATCTTCATCTCGATCCTGGCGGGGAAGCTGCCATTGCAGGACCAGGCGCGCGCCCGCAGGGTTGGCCTCATGGCCGCGATGGTGATGCGCATCCTGCTGCTGTTCTCGCTGGCGTGGATCGTGCGACTCACCGAGCCGCTCTTCTCCGTGCTTGGCAAGGGCATCTCGGGCCGCGATCTCATTCTGCTCGGCGGCGGGCTGTTCCTGCTGGCCAAAGCCACGATGGAGATTCACGAACGGCTCGAGGGCGTGGAAGGGGAGCGCTCGGCGCGCGTGGCGCCGTCGTTTGGCGCGGTGATCTTCCAGATCATGCTGCTCGACATCGTGTTCTCGCTCGACTCCGTCATCACCGCCGTCGGCATGGTCGACGAGCTGTGGGTGATGATCGCGGCGGTGATGATCGCCGTCGGC
>JANNEJ010000561.1:0-2773 GCA_031378585.1 Acidobacteriota bacterium
ACCGACGGCCTGGCTGGCGACGAGAAAGTGACCGCCTTTCCCTCGGTGGCCGGCGACATCGTGTTCTTCACAACGACGACGACCTTCCCGACCACCCCGTGTGGCGACCGCTTCTCGGCGAATCTCTACGCGTTCACGTTCATCGGCGGGCCGGCCTACGACACCAACGGCGACGGGAAGATCACGGCCACGACCACCACCGGCAGCGGCAAGAAGGCGGTGACGACCTTCGGCGACAGCACGAAGGTGACCACCGTGGCCGGCAAGCGGGCCACGGCGCCGTTTGTCGTCGACCAGCACCTGGTGTTCTCGGCCGGCAACAACATGCAGCTGTTCGGTGACCCCCAGGACTACAACAACGGCGTCGGACAGGTTGCCGTGCGTATCCTGTCATGGCGAGACGTGAAGTAGTGGCCGACTTCCGAGCCTGCGCAGAGTGCGGCCAGGAGGTCGATGCCAGCCGGCGACGCTGCCCGGGCTGTGGCGGTTTCCTTCCCGCGCGCCGTCTGGGTGCGCCACAGATCGTGGAGCACACCGCTCTCGCGCCCCCGCCGTCCGGGAGCTCGCGGATGGCCGGTCTCGGGCTCGCGCTGGTGGCGGCGGGCGCTGCGACGTATTGGGTGACGACGGCGCCTCGCGTGGCGTCGCTTCCGCCTTCAGCCGCGACCATGCGTCTCATCGCCGCGCCGGTGGCCACGCCACCCCGAGTCTCCACTCGGGAGCTGGCGGGAGACGTCGCGGCGCACGGGGCGGTTGAGGCCGGCCGGGCCGGGTCGGCGGCGTATGCCGCTGGCGACCTGACCGTCGCGTTGGCGGAGTACGAGAAGGCCCTGGCCCGCGACCCCGACGACACGACGACCCGAGGGAATCGGGCGCAGGTGCTGATTCGGCTCGGGCGCGTCGCCGAGGCGCTCGTGGACCTGGATCGGGTCGTCGAAGAGCGGCCAGACGTGTGGGCGTCGCACTTCAATCGAGGGCGTGCGCACTCGCTCCTCACGCGTTGGCCCGAGGCCATCACGGACTATCAGGCGGCCGCCACCATCTTTCCTGACGACTACGTGACGCACTACAACCTCGGCCTCGCGCACGCCAGAACGAACGATCACGCGGCGGCCGTGACGGCCTTCGAACGCGCCGTCGCGCTCGCGCCGGGCGAGCCCAGTTTCCTCATCGCGCTCGGCACGGAGTACCTCGCGGCCAACCGCACCGCCGATGCCCAGCGCACCTTCGAGCAGTTCCTGCGCGATCATCCCGAGGCGGCCGAAGCGCAGAACGCCAGGACGCTGCTCGACGCCATCTCCACCCAATAGCCAGCGCAGCGGCGAGGGGAAGCCGACCGAACCTGCACGCGGCTGTTCCGTCTCGAACCATCCTCCAGACTGGGCCGGCCCAGCCTGGCTGTCTCGGCCAAATCCGTCCAGGCCATCAAGTCCCTTGCATTGAACCGGTTCCAGCCATGCCTCGCTGGCCAGATCGATCGGGTACGGCTGTTGCGTCACTGGCAGTCAGTGGCGATTCACTTGCCCGTGCGCCGGATCCTCCGCGTGCGCGCACACCAGACGGCTGCGTGAGTCGCAGCGGTCGAGGCTGGAGATGGACATGGTTGCTCGATTCACGATGGCCTCGGTGTTGGTTCTGCTGTGGCAGTACGGCGGTCCTGCGTCCTTGTCGGCCCAGGGAAGAACGCCCCCGCCGCAGGTCGTCGTGACGGCGGCGGCAGCTGATACGAGCCAGTCGCTGCTGTTTGTAGCGGGACAGGGGTTCACGCCTGCGGCCGTCGTGTTCCTGGGCGGACTGCCGCTTGGCGGTGTCGTCGTCAATGCGCAGGGGACCGCGCTCAGCGCGCTGCTGCCGCCCGGCGTGCCGCCTGGCTCGTACGCCTTCACCGTGGTCGCTGGTCCTGCGTCCGTTCAGACGGCCGTTTTTTCAGTGACCCTCGGCGCGGTGGGACCACGAGGCGATGACGGTCCACAAGGATCGACCGGCGCTGAGGGGTCTCAGGGACCGGAAGGGCCGCAAGGGCCGCCTGGGCCGGCCGGTCCCGCTGGTTCGCAAGGCCCTCAGGGGTTTCCGGGTCCAGCCGGGCCAACGGGGCCCATCGGTCCACAGGGCCAGGCAGGAGCGGACGGTGTTCTGGGGATGGTGTCGCTCAGCGGCCTGGGCGCTGGGCCGGCAAGTACGCTCGCCTTCATCGGACCCACGGTGCCGGTGACGGTCGACGCTGGTGAGCGCGTGCTCGTCTTCGCGCAGAAGGCGCTCGGATCCTCGGGTGGCGCTTCTGGGCTCAACCTGTGGATCTGCTACGAACCGATGGCCGGCGCGCTGACCGCGGTCGGCGGCGGCGTCTTCGGGCTGCGCGCCCCGGCGAACAGTCGCACTGTTTACGGGCTGACCGCGCCAATCCCGCCGAGCCCGGCGCCAGCGCAGTATGTGGTCGGGCTCTGTGGCACCGCTGGCGCCCAGGCGGCCAACTGGAACTCCAACGACTTCGGTTACGTGACGGCCCTCGTGCTGCGATAGCGAGTCGCCTCGCCGCCGCGCTCGTCATTCGCGCGTCCACTGGGACTCGGGACGTCAACGCTGCAGTTGGGCGGCTGGCGCCGTACCGATCACAACTGCTGCGTCGACATCCCGAGCCCCAGCGGCCGCGCGCACTATACTGATGGCCCCGCATGGCCCCGCCCGATCGGCTCTTCACCCCGCGCTTCTTCGTGATGTGCGGCTTCAACTTCCTGGTGTTTCTGTCGGCGTTCCAACTGCTGCCGACCGCGCC